>CAZBXN010000023.1:0-17116 GCA_964496015.1 uncultured Lachnospiraceae bacterium
TGCCGCGCTTACAAACGCAACATGGGCGTTTACGGGCAAAGCAGGGCAGTTTATTGACGTTTTAAGCGAGCTTAGCGAAGAAAGCCTGTACGTTGATAATTTCAGGGCATTTCTTGCGTATAAGCCCTCAATCGAAAATCAGACGGGCAAAACGGCGGAAAATAAGCCGTCGGCAATATTGTTTAAAAACGTGTCGTTTAAGTACGAGGGCGCGGACGGATACAGTCTGAAAAATATAAACCTTGACATTAAGCCTTACGAAAAATTAGCGATAGTCGGCTATAACGGCGCAGGAAAATCGACGCTTGTAAAGCTTCTTATGCGTCTTTACGACGTTACCGAGGGCGAAATAACGGTTGACGGCAAAAATATAAAGGAATATTCCACCGACAGCTACCGCAGTCTTTACGGCTCGGTTTTTCAGGACTATAAGGTATTCGCGGGGACAGTCGCGGAGAATGTAGAGATGAATTTTGTAAGGGACGAGCGCAGGAGTGAAATAACGGACGCGCTTATAAAAAGCGGCTTTTCGGATAAGCTGAAACGGCTTGAAAAGGGAATAGACACGCCGCTTACGCGTGAATTTAGCGAAAATGGAGTTAATTTATCGGGCGGCGAGGAGCAGAAGGTTGCAATCGCGAGAATTTTTGCAAAGGAATGCTCGTGCGTAATTCTTGACGAGCCGTCAAGCGCGCTTGACCCGATAAGCGAGTATAAGTTAAATCAGACTATGATAACGCTTTCCGAGCATAAAACCGTCATTTTTATATCGCACAGATTGTCAACCACCTGCATGGCGGACAGGATAATCATGCTCGAAAACGGAGAGATTATCGAGGAAGGCACGCATGACGAGCTGATGAACAAAAACGGCAAATACGCCGAGATGTTCTTAAAGCAGGCGGAAAAATATATGTAATTTGTAAGTAATACCAAAAAAACTGCGATAAATACAAAAAATGTATAAAAAGCTAATAAAAATGAAAATTATACATTGCAATGTTCGCTTTAATGTGATAAAATATATCATATTTATCAGAATTTGAAAGGGGTAAAATTATGACAACTTCAAACATTTTGATTATGGTTTCGATTGTTCTGTACCTTATTTTGGTTGTGGGCATCGGAGTTGTATTTTCAAAGCGAAACAAAACAACGGACGATTTTTATTTGGGCGGCAGAAAGCTCGGGCCGTACGTTACCGCAATGAGCGCGGAGGCGTCGGATATGAGCAGTTACTTGCTTATGGGACTCCCGGGACTTGCGTATTTCTCGGGACTATGTGACGTTACGTGGACGATTATCGGACTTGCTCTCGGTACATACTTTAACTGGCTGATTGTCGCGAAGCGTCTCAGACATTACTCAAACCACAACAATTCAACAACAGTACCGATATTCTTTTCAAACCGCTACGGCGACAAAAAGCATATTTTATCGGCTATTGCGGCAGTGGTAATTATAGTGTTCTTCGTGCCGTACACAGCATCGGGCTTTTCGGCGTGCGGAAAACTGTTCGCGTCGCTTTTCGGAGCGAATTATCACACGACAATGATTATAAGCGCGGCTGTAATCGCGCTTTACACAACGCTCGGCGGATTTTTGGCGGCGAGCTTTACGGACTTTATTCAGAGTATCGTCATGACTATCGCGCTTCTTGTTGTTGTGTTCTTTAGCGTTCACGCGGCGGGCGGAGTAGCAAATGTTGTGAGCAACGCGCAGGCGCTTCCGGGCTATCTGAGTCTTAACAGCACGTATGATGCGGCTGCAAACGCCGCCGTTCCTTACGGCTGGTGGACAAAGCTGTCAACGCTCGCGTGGGGACTGGGCTATTTCGGTATGCCGCATATTCTTTTAAGATGTATGGCTATTGAGAACCCGAAAAAGCTGAAGCTTTCAAGACGTATAGCTTCAATCTGGGTTGTAATTTCAATGTTTGTTGCTGTTTTAATAGGCGTTGTCGGCTACAGCGTGACAAAGGCGGGCGTTATCGCGGATTTGGGCGCGTCAAGCTCGGTTGCGGAAACAATTATCGTTGAAATTGCAAAGGTTATAAGCTCGCACGGCGCAATTGCGGCGATTGTCGCGGGAATTATCCTTGCGGGCATATTGGCGGCTACCATGTCAACTGCGGATTCGCAGCTTTTGGCAGCTTCATCAAGCGTGTCGCAGAATTTGATGAAGGAAATCCTGTTTAAAAATATCAGTGAAAAGGCAATGATGATAATTGCGAGAGTTACGGTTCTTGTAATTTCTCTTATTGCAATAGTGATTGCATGGAACCCCGACAGCTCGGTGTTCTCAATCGTATCGTTCGCATGGGCAGGCTTCGGCGCGGCGTTCGGACCGACAATGCTGCTTGCGCTGTTCTGGAAACGCTCGAATAAATGGGGCGCTTTGGCAGGTATGATAGCGGGCGGAATTATGGTATTTACGTGGAAGTACGGTATCGCGCCTATGGGCGGCTTCTGGAAGGTGTATGAGCTTCTTCCCGCGTTTATTATCGGCGGAGCGGCAAACATTATTGTAAGCTTGCTTACACCCGCGCCCGAAAAGGAAATTGTCGATGAATTTGAAGCGATTAAAACAATAACGGATTGATTGTTCCATAATCAAATTATATTTATGGAGGCTATAAAAATGGATTTAACAGAGGCAATTAAGAGCCGTCATTCGGTGCGCTCGTATGACGACCGCAAAATCGAGGGCGAAGTGAAAGACGAACTTATCGCGTGCGTTGAGCAGTGCAATAAGGAGAGCGGTCTGCATATACAGCTTGTGCTTGACGAGCCGAAGGCGTTCAGCGGAATGATGGCGCATTACGGAAAATTTTCGGGCGTCAGAAATTATATTGCGCTGATTGGCAAAAAAGGCGCGGATTTGGACGAGAAATGTGGCTATTACGGCGAAAAGCTCGTGTTAAAGGCGCAGCAGCTCGGTCTTAATACCTGCTGGGTGGCAATGACCTACAGCAAGGTAAAATCGGCGTATCAATTGGATAACGGCGAAAAATTGTGCGTTGTGATTGCTATAGGCTACGGCACAACGCAGGGAGCAGAGCATAAGGTAAAAGCCGTAGATGAAGTCGCAAAGACCGACGGCGAAATGCCCGGTTGGTTCAGACACGGCGCAGAATATGCGCTTTTGGCTCCCACGGCAATGAATCAGCAGAAATTCACCTTTACCCTAAACGGCAGTGAGGTGTCGGCAAAGGCGGGAATGGCGTTCTACAGTAAGGTTGACCTCGGTATCGTAAAGTATCACTTTGACCTCGGCGCAGGAAAAGGTAATTTTACTTGGAAATAAAGAGAATATAAATAAAAACAGCGTTCACCGAACGCTGTTTTTTTGCGATATTTGGTACGCCCGGAGGGATTCGAACCCACGACCTTTTGGTTCGTAGCCAAACACTCTATCCAACTGAGCTACGAGCGCATATTAACCACAAGCAATATATTACCACAAATATGGTATTTTTGTCAAGTATTTTACGTTAAATTTTTAATTTTTATTTTAGTCATAAACCTGTCCCGAAAATAATAGTATAGCATATACCAAATTGAAAGGAGAAGAAAAAATGTATATCGCAACAAATGAAATAAGCTCGGGAAGAAACAGGATACTCGAATACCTCCCGCAGAATATACGCCGCCGTCTGTTTAATATAGACCTTGACGACGCGCGGGAAATAAGAATAAGCGCGGGTAAGCCCGTCAGCGTATACTTTGGCGACGGCTGTTATTACATATCGTCGCGCGGAAATTTAACGCGTATTCCGAATAACGCCGTGCGTGCAACACGGACGGATATTGAGGAGGCTATGGAGCTTGCTTCAAAATCCTCGGTCTATTCGGTTGGCGAGGAAATTAAAAACGGCTTTATCACGATAGGCGGCGGTCACAGAATAGGCATAACGGGCACGGCGGTGACGGACAAAGGGGAAATAAATTTTCTCAAGGACATATCGGCGATGAACTACCGTCTTGCGCGTGAAGTGGTCGGCGCGGCGGACAAGATTATAGATAAAATTTCCGACGGCGTTACCGTGAAAAACACACTCATAATTTCGCCGCCCTGCGCGGGCAAAACGACAATGCTCCGCGATATTGCCCGTCAGCTTTCGTATATGGGCAAGCGCGTGAGCATAGTTGACGAGCGGC
Organism: uncultured Lachnospiraceae bacterium; assembly: GCA_964496015.1. GTDB lineage: Bacteria > Bacillota > Clostridia > UBA1381 > UBA1381 > JALEPO01. Next base: position 4,161 of record CAZBXN010000023.1, read on the forward strand.
GTGAAATCGCCGCTATGCACGAGGGGAAAACGGGCTTCGACCTTGGCTTTTCGTCTGACGTAATCGAGGGCGTCAAAAAATCGGACGGTATGCTCATGATGCTTCGCTCAATGTCGCCCGACGTGATAATTACAGATGAAATCGGCAAAAAAGAGGACGCGGACGCGATTGAAAAAACAATAAACAGCGGCGTGAAAATAATAACGACTGTTCACGGCGAAAACAGAAAACAGCTTTTATACCGCCGCGACCTGCGCGAAATATGCCGCTATTTCGATTTGATGGTGACGCTGTCAAATAGGAACGGCGCGGGAACGATTGAAGAAATATACACGGCGGAGCGTGACGTAAAATGAAGCTTGCGGGCGCGGCTATTATATTTTTTGCTTGTCTTCTTGCGGGAATACGCGAAGCGGACAGGCTGAAAAAAAGGACGGTATATCTTAAAAATATCCAAACCGCGCTTAATCTTCTGGAAACCGAGATTGCCTTTGGCAAAAATCATTTAAAGCGTGTATTCAAAAGTATCGAAAAATCCGCCGACTGCCGCGGGCTGTTTGAGGAAACGGCTGAAAATATTGAAAGCTTGGGGATAAAAAAAGCGTGGCGCAGCGCGCTTCATAATAAGGAAGAAGAGCTATGCTTTAAAAGCGGCGATACGGACACGCTTTTGACGCTCGGAAATCAGCTCGGTATGACGGATGCGGAAAATCAGATAAAAAATATTAAATACATAAGAGAATTGCTTGAAAAGAATGTTCAGGAGGCGGAGGGTGAGTACAGCAGACTGGGTAGACTTTACCGCAGCGGGGGCGCAATGGCGGGATTGCTTTTAATATTACTGTTGTTTTAAAGAACGGAATAAAACGGAGCGCGTGCGTCTGCCGCGCGTTCACGGCATAAATTATCAGCAGACAGAAAGGCTATGGAAATTATGGATGTGGAATTGATTTTTCAGATTGCCGGAGTCGGAATAGTCGTGGCGGTTTTAAATCAACTGCTTTCGCGGGCGGGCAGAGATGAGCAGGCGCTTTTAATCACAATTGCGGGACTTGTCGCAGTGCTGTTTATTTTAACAAGGCAGATAGGCGATTTATTTACGTCTATTAAATCCATATTTAATTTGTAGAGGCAAACGGTATGGATATATTTAAGCTTATCGGTATAGGGCTTATAGGCGGATTTTTGTCAATATCCGTAAAAAGCTACAGAAAGGAATTTTCTGTTTTAATCGGCGCGGCAACGGCAGTTATAATATTATGCGGCGTTGCGGATACGCTTAAAAACGTCATAAACTCATTCTGGGCGCTTGCCGAAACGGGCGGAGTGGACGCGAAATATTTTATAATCGTAATCAAGGTGGTCGGAATTGCGTACATAACGCAATTCGCCGCAGAAACGCTTCGCGACGGCGGCGAAAACGCCGTCGCCGTGAAAATCGAGCTTGCGGGGAAAATTTTTATTCTCGGGCTTACAATGCCGATTTTAACAAGCTTTATGGAGGTATGCGTCAATGCGCTCAACAGTATTTAAACTTGTAATCGCCGTGATTTTGCTGCTTCCCGTAAGAGCGTTCGCCGATATTGAAAAGCCGTATCTCGCGGACGAAAAAATATTCAACGAAACGGTAGACCAAGTGACAGAGGGTAAAATGTCGCTTAATCCCGCGAAAATTATAAAGTCTGCCAAAGAGGACTTTATGCGCGAAATCCGCGACAGCGCATCCGATATAACGGTTCTCTTGTGTCTTGGGGCAATGTCCGCGCTTGTGAGCGTATTAAAGGAGGCGTTCGGAAATAAGGCAAGCGGTGAAACAGCGTTTTTTGCCTGTTTCACGCTGATGTCGGCGGCGGCAGTAAAATGCTTTGCCGTGACGCTTTCCTACGGCACTGACGTAATACACGCAATGGGGGATTTTATAACAAAGCTGTCGCCGCTTTTGTCCGTGACGCTTTTAAGCTGCGGCTGCGTATCGTCTGCCGCCGCGTTTCACCCCGTATTGTCTGCGGCAGTCTATATAATTACTATCATAATCGAAAAGTGTTTGATACCGCTTATATCCTTCGGCGCGGTGCTCTCTATCGCGGGAAACGTCAGCGATAAAATACAGCTTACGGGCTTTTGCAGAGTTGTAAAATCAGCCGCGAGATGGATAATGGCGGCGGTTATAACGCTTTTTACGGGCATAAGTGCAATATACGGCTTCAGCGCGCCAGCGATTGACGCTCTGGGCGCGAAAACCGTCAAATTTGCGGTCGGAAGCCTTGTGCCTGTAGTCGGCGGTTTTCTTTCCGATACGCTTGAAACGGTAATCAGCGGTACTCAGATTATGAAAAACGCGGTCGGGGTATCGGGAATTGTTGCGGTATGCGCGATATGCGCTATACCCGTAATCAAAATCGGCGTTATGCAGATAATGCTGAAGCTGACGGCGGCGCTCGTCGAACCGCTCACCGATAAGCGCGTGAGCGCAATGCTGTGGGAAATTTCGGAGACGGTCACGACGATTTTCGCCATGGTTATAATGACGGCGGTACTGTTTATAATAAATATTTCAATCATATTGGCGGTGACATCATGAAAGCGTACATTTTAACGGTAATCGCATCAACGCTGCTATGCGCGTTCTGCGTAAATCTCGCGCCCGAAAAGTGGCAGAAATATATAAAAATCATAACGGGACTTGTCCTCATAATCTGTATTCTGTCGCCGATAAAATCTTTTATAAAAACCGACTGGATAGACGCGCTCGACATTGAAAACGCGGATGCAATAGAGGGCAAAACGCAGGACGAACTGATAAAGGACGATTTGACGGAAAGAATTGAAAACGATATAGAGGAAAGGCTTAAAAACGAATTTAATATATCCGTATCGGCAAGAGTGACGATTGACGCGGGAAATAACGGTGAAATAAAAGGTGTAAAAGAAATACGCGTGTCGGGCGGAAAATTGCCGGAGGGCGCAAAAGCGCGGCTTTGCGAGGTATACGGTGTGCCGGAGGTGTACAATGAATAAAGAAACATTTAGAAAATTGATTAAAAATAAGAATAATCAAATATTGTTTATAATAATTATAATTGGAGTTGTCTTTATGCTTATTTCCGGAGGTGACGGCAAAAAAGAAAAAATAAAAGAAACTGCTGCGCCGGACGAGGAAACGCGCCTTGAAGAAATCCTTTCCGATATTGAGGGCGCGGGAAAGGTTTCGGTAATGATAACGTATTACAGCACAAACGAAAAGGATATAGCGTACGAAACAAAGACAAATACTGCCAGCCGCGAGGAGCAGGCTGAGGAAAGCGAGGATAAAAAGGCTGTTATGACAGGCAGCGAGCCTATGGTTGTAAGAGAAATTTATCCGCGCGCGAAGGGCGTAATCGTAACCGCCGACGGCGGCGGGGACGCGGCGGTAAGACAGGCAATAAGCGAGGCGGTTACCGCCGTTACGGAAGTGCCCGCACACAGGATAAGGATTTACAAAAGACAGAAAAAATAAAATGATTTTAAGGAGGAAAATGAAATGGTTTTAAAGAAGAAGGAGATAATTGCGGCGGCGCTGGTAGTGCTTATCGGCACGGCAGGCTATCTGAATTGGTCATATCAGGACACAATGCACGTTACGGACGGAGAAAGCTACATAGAAACTGGCAAAAAGCTCGGTGAGGCACAGTATGTTAACTCAACAGAGGAGGTCGAAGAAACAGACGCCGATAAAAATAATGCCGAAAATTCGGACGAGACGGCGGCAAATAAGGACGAAAACGCAGAGGGGAACGCGGAAGCAAATAAAGACGACGGCAAAAATCAAACGGGCGCGGTAGTAGAAACGGCGACAGACACAGGCGGCTATTTTGACAAAGCAAAATATGACAGGGAAAGCTCAAGAGCAAAATCTCTTGAAATATTAAATCAGACGGCTGAAAACGATAAATTTGACGAGGAAATCCGCAAAAAGGCGGGTGACCAGATAATCACGGCGGCGGCAAACGTCGAAAAGGAAACAAAAATCGAAAGTATAGCGCAGTCAAAGGGCTACAGCGAGATTTGCGTTTACATTGATGAAAACGGCGTAAATCTTATGGTAAGAAAAGAGGGCTTTTCGGATAAGGACGTGACAAAGCTTACCGATATTGTCACGGATGAGCTTGATATTTCGGCAAAGAATATTAAAATTATAGAAGTACGGTAGAAAAATAAAAAAAATTGTATAAATTCACTAAAAACAGTTGAAATTTCAAAGAATTTCTGATACAATATATAAAATAGCAGTTATGCGGATATTGGAGGTTACGAAATGGACGAGGAATTAAAGAACGAAGTGACGGAGGAAGCCGTTGAAACAACCGAAGCTGTTGAAGAAGTTGTTGAAACGGTTGAAGCGCCAAAAAGCGCGGCTGACGGTACAGACGCGGCGGAAACAGAGGAAAATGTTGGAAATATCAGAATTTCTGCCGATGTTGTTTCGACAATCGCGGGAATTGCGACCTCGGAATTAGAGGGCGTGGCGGGAATGTACAGCTCCTTCGCGGGAGGCATTGCCGAGAAATTAGGCGCGAAGAAAAATCCGTCAAAGGGCGTAAAGGTTGAAATGTCGGAAACAAGCGTTTCAATCGACTTGTATATCGTGGTGGAATACGGTGTAAGAATACCCGAACTTGCATGGGAAATTCAGGAAAATGTTAAGAACAGCATAGAGAGCATGACGGGACTTTCCGTGGAAAAAGTCAATATTCATATCGAGGGCGTAAGCTTTGAAAAGGATATTGAGGAAAATACCGACGGAGCCGAAACGGAATTTCTTCCCGAGGCGGAAACCGAATAAAGAAGCTGAAAAAATGCCGTTTTGAAAAAACGGTATTTTTTTTGTACTTTTTTGCGTTGTAAGTCAGCCGAAAAATTAACCTACAATTAACATAAAGCCGCTTTTACAGTTAACACAAACCAATATATAATTACATTGTGCGAAAGCATAAAACAAATTTAGGGAGTGATTTAAATGAAAAAAATCATAGGAATGTTAATTATAGGCGGTATGCTGGCAGCGGCTCTTACAGGCTGCGGCAATACAGAGGAGAAGACGCCTCAGACGGCAGTATCGCCTCAGACCGTTTCAACGGACGGCTCAACGTCCATGGAAAAGGTAATCGGCTATTTGAGCGAGAGCTATATGGCTGAAAATGCGGGAGCAAAAATCACATATAACCCGACAGGCTCGGGCGCGGGCATACAGGCAGTTTCCGAGGGACGCTGCGACATAGGACTTTCAAGCCGCGATTTAAAGCCTGAAGAAGCGCAGACGCTTAACGGCACGATAGTCGCAATTGACGGAATTGCAATGATAGTAAACCCCGAAAACTCCGTGCCGGATTTAACGATTGAGCAAATCGGGAAAATTTATACGGGAGAAATTGCAAACTGGAGCGAGGTTGGCGGAACTGACGCGCCCATAGTCTTAATAGGCAGGGAAGCCGCGTCGGGTACGCGCGACGGCTTCGAGACTATCACGGGCACAAAGGACAAGTGCAAATATGCTCAGGAGCTTACGTCAACGGGCGATGTTGTCCAGACTGTTTCGTCAAATCCGAACGCAATCGGTTACGCGTCGCTTGCGTCGGTCAAGGAAAATGTAAAGCTGCTGTCGGTAAACGGCGTAATTCCCACAAACGAAACAATACAGAACGGCGAATACAAAATTCAGCGCAACTTTGTGCTTGTAACGCCGAAAGATAAACAGCTTTCGCAAGCGGCACAGGCTTTTATGGATTATGCGTCAAGCGCGGCGGCTGATGAAATTATCGCGAAAGCGGGAGCGGTTCCCGTAAAGAGATAGCGGGGGTTATTTATGAATAAACTGAAAAAAACGGCGGATATTTTTGAAAAGGCAATGAACGCGGTATTTACCGCCTGCGGATTTCTCGCTGTTGCGTTTGTGTTGATTATAACGGGCTTTCTCGTAGTCAGCGGAATACCCGCCATAAAGGAAATAGGGATAGGAGATTTCCTTTTCGGCACAAAATGGGCGTCAACCGCCGCCAACGCCTCATACGGCATACTGCCGTTTATACTGACCTCCGTTTACGGCACGGCGGGCGCGCTTGTGTTAGGCGTTCCGATAGGGCTGATGTGCGCGATATTCCTTGCAAAAGCGGCAAATATAAAAGGCTCGGGAATTGTACGGTCGGCAGTAGACTTGCTTTCGGGAATACCGTCCGTGGTTTACGGACTTGTCGGCATGATAGTCGTCGTTCCCATAGTCCGCGAGATGTTTCATCTGCCTGACGGCGCGAATTTGTTTTCGGCGATAATTGTGCTTGCGGTAATGATTTTGCCGTCTGTAATATCCGTATCGGAAACGGCGATAAGAGCAGTCCCCAAGGAATACGAGGAGGCGTCGCTTGCTTTGGGCGCGACAAAGACGGAAACGATTTTTAAAGTAGTCGTGCCTGCCGCGAAAAGCGGAATACTCACCTCCGTGGTTTTGGGAACGGGCAGGGCGATAGGCGAGGCGATGGCGGTTATGATGGTTGCGGGAAATGTCGCGAATATGCCCGGTTTATTCCAAAGCGTGCGATTTCTCACAACGGCTGTCGCGAGTGAAATGTCATATTCCTCGGGACTTCAAAGACAAGCGTTATTTTCAATCGCACTGGTGCTGTTTATATTCATTATGATAATAAATCTTGTTTTGAATTTTGTAGTAAAGAGGGGTGAAAAAGATGAATGACGGAATATCACAAAAACGTAAAATAAAAATCACAATATTAAATATACTCATGTATTTGTCGGCGGGGCTTATATGTCTTATTCTTCTCGGAATTATCGGCTACATCTTAATACGCGGTATTCCCAATATTTCGCTGAAACTTCTTTCGTCAAAGCCGAGCCTTTTAAACGATACGATAGGAATACTGCCCAATATCCTGAACACGCTTTATATTGTGCTGATAACGCTGATTATCGCGCTGCCGATAGGCGTGGGCGCGGCAATTTACTTAAACGAATACGCTAAAAATAAAAAAGTCGTAAAGGCAATTGAGCTTGCGACGGAAACGCTGTCGGGAATACCGTCCATTATATACGGACTTGTCGGCATGCTGATATTTGTGCAGTTTTTCCCGCTCGGCACAAGCCTTATCGCGGGCGCGCTGACGCTTGTTATTATGACGCTGCCGACAATAATCAGAACAACGCAGGAAAGCCTGAAAACCGTTCCCGACAGCTATCGCGAGGGCTCGCTCGCTTTGGGTGCGGGAAAATGGTACATGATACGTACGGTTGTTTTGCCGTCTGCCGTTGACGGAATAGTGACGGGCTGTATTTTGTCAGTCGGCAGAGTTGTTTCCGAGAGCGCCGCGCTGCTGTTTACGGCGGGAATGGCAAATGAAGTCCTCGGGATTTGGGAAAGCGTAATGCCCGGAAAATCGGGCTCAACGCTTACGGTCGCGCTTTATATGTATGCGAAGGAGCGCGGCGAGTTTGACATTGCGTTTTCAATCGCGGCAATATTGCTTGTGCTGACTTTTGTTATCAATCTGTCGGCAAAGGCTGCGGCTAAATTATTAAAGGGGGAAAAAGCAAATGAACGAGATTATGAGAACGAAAAATCTGAACTTGTATTACGGAGCAAAGCAGGCGTTAAAGAATATCGATATGGATATACCAAAGAACCGGATAACGGCGCTTATAGGCCCGTCGGGCTGCGGAAAGTCAACCTTTTTAAAAACTCTTAACAGAATGAATGATTTGGTTGACGGCTGCCGTATTGAGGGTGATGTTACACTGGAGGACACTGATATTTACAAGGATATGAATGTCAACATTTTAAGGAAACGCGTGGGAATGGTGTTTCAAAAGCCAAATCCGTTTCCCATGAGTATTTATGACAATGTCGCTTACGGTCCGAGAATACACGGAATAAAATCAAAAGCAAAGCTTGATGAAATAGTAGAGCAGTCTTTAAAACAGGCGGCAATATGGGACGAATGTAAGGACAGACTTAAAAAAAGCGCGCTCGGCATGAGCGGCGGACAGCAGCAGCGTTTGTGTATTGCGCGTGCGCTGGCGGTTAAGCCCGAGGTGCTTTTAATGGATGAGCCGACCTCCGCGCTTGACCCCATATCAACCTCAAAAATCGAGGAACTGGCGCGGACATTAAGCGGCAAATACACTATCGTAATGGTGACCCACAATATGCAGCAGGCGGCGAGAATTGCCGATAAAACGGCGTTTTTCCTGCTCGGCGAGATTATTGAATTTGACGAAACGGAGAAAATGTTTAAAAATCCGTCGGATAAGAGAACGGAGGACTATATAAACTGGAAATTCGGGTAAGTATTGTAATATAATAAAATTTGTTATATAATATGTATGAGCGGCATTTACAGCCGCCCGTCCGTGACGAGGAGGTGTTTTTATGATTTATCTGGTAGAGGACGACGACAACATACGAAAGCTTGTGAGCTATGCCCTTGGCAAGGAGGGCTACGGCGTGAAGGAATTTGAGTCGCCGCACGGCTTTTGGACGGAAATAAAAAACAATATACCAAAGCTTGTCCTGCTTGATATTATGCTTCCCGAGGAGGACGGCTTGTCAATATTAAGACATCTGCGCGAAAAATCCGAAACAAAAGATGTTCCCGTTATTATGCTGACTGCAAAGGGCAGCGAATTTGACAAGGTGACGGGACTTGATATGGGCGCTGACGACTATATAGCAAAGCCGTTCGGTATGACGGAGCTTATATCGCGTGTCCGCGCGGTACTTCGCCGCTATGACAAAACTCAGACCGATAAGACGTACCGTATCGGCGGACTGTACGTAAATCCCGCAAAGCATATTATAGAAGCCGCAGGCGAAAAAATCGACTTGTCATATAAGGAATATTCACTGCTTATGGTATTGCTTGAAGCGGAGGGGAACGTCGTTGACCGCGAAACACTGCTTGACAGGGTATGGGGTGAATTTTATACCGAGTCGCGGACGCTTGACGTTCATATACGGAAATTAAGAGTAAAGCTCGGCGCGGCGGGTAATATAATAGAAACCGTTAAAGGTATTGGTTATAAGATAGCAGGTGTGGAGCATGAATAAAAAAATATTTCGTTCTTCGTTTTTTACAACGGTTCTTGTTCTGATTGCGGCAATCGCTTTGATAATGGGCGTTTTATTTGACCTGCTCGGACGGCAGTTTGAAAACGCGGTATCAACGGAGGCGCGGTATCTCGCGCACGCAGTTGAAAACGGCGGAATGGAGTTTTTTGACGATTTTGACAGCGAGGGCAGGCGGATAACGCTGATAGACGCGGACGGCAAGGTGTTGTTTGACAACATGACAAATGCGGACGCGCTCGATAATCACGCGGAGCGCGAGGAAATAAAACAGGCAATGGAAACGGGCGAGGGCATGAGCGTGCGGTATTCCAAAACGCTGACGGAAAAGACTATGTATTATGCGGTAAGGCTTTCTGATGGACGCATTTTAAGGATTTGCGCTGGTCAATATACCGTTGTCACCGTATTCATGGGGCTTTTGCAGCCGATTATACTGATACTTGTCGCGGCGCTTATTTTAACGGCTGCTTTGTCTGCGAGGGTATCAAAGTCGATAATAAAACCGATAAACGGGCTTGATTTGGAAAATCCCGAAGAAAATAAAACATATGAGGAATTAAAGCCGCTTCTGAAAAAGCTGACGACGCAGAAAAACACGATAGACCGTCAGATGACGGAGCTGAAAAAGCAGGATAATCTGCGCCGCGAATTTACGGCGAATGTTTCGCATGAGCTTAAAACGCCGCTCACGTCAATATCGGGCTTTGCGGAGCTGATGAAGGATGGCGGAGTCCCTGCGGAAACCGTGACGGATTTTTCAAAGTCCGTCTACGACGAGGCGCAAAGGCTCATATCTCTTGTAAATGACATCATAAAAATATCCGAGCTTGACGAAAAAAATATATCCCTCGAAAGCGAAACGGTCGATTTATACGAACTGTCGGGCGAAATTATTGAACGGCTGAAGAGCGAGGCGGCAAAGAAAAACGTAACGCTTAATCTGAGCGGCGAAAGCGCGGAAATAACGGGCGTAAGGAAAATACTTGACGAGATGATTTGTAATCTTTGCGACAATGCGATAAAATACAACAAGGATAACGGCAGAGTTGACGTGACTGTAAAAAATTCGGATAAAACAGCGGTTGTCACCGTAAGCGATACGGGTATCGGTATCGCGCCCGAGCATCAGGCGAGGGTTTTTGAACGCTTTTACAGAGTGGATAAAAGCCACTCAAAGCGTGTCGGCGGCACGGGGCTCGGTCTTGCAATCGTAAAACACGGTGCGCTGTATCATAATGCCGATATAAGTATGGAAAGCGCAGAGAATAAGGGAACGAGCATTACGATTGAATTTTATAAATAAAAAAGCTTTGGGAACAGTGTTCCCAAAGCTTTTTTTGATTATTTAAAAGTCGTCGCGCGAGCTTCCCTGATTACCTCTGTATCGTGAGGTTGAACCCTTGCTTTCCATGCTTTGACGCTCGGTGCGCATTGCGTTTCTGTTGGGCGTTTTGTCAAGCACTTCATTGTCGCCCTTTTTCTGATTGCGGCGTTTCAAATTCTGAATACGCTTTTTGCGCTCTATTTTTTTCTTCTGATGTCTTGCAAAAACCGCGATTATTATAATCAGAATAACCGGAATATAGAAAAACGGGCTTGTGACAACCTTTATTATTATATTCATAACATGCAGGAGGTTGTTACGCTCCACGTCGTTTGCCGCGACAAGATTACCTTCGGCAAGCTGCGTTCCGTTATACGAGTACGTAACCTTTCCGATAACCGCGCCCTTTTCAATCGGAGCCTTAATCTCGTCGGGTACTTCTATATTTTTCTCGACATTGTTAAGGCTGTCCTCGTTTGAGGGTACAAGCGCGGCGAGAGAGCCGTCAACCGTAAGCGCGAGCCGCGTGTCGTTTTTCGCCTCGTTTACCTTTAAATCGTGGATTATATCGCCGGGCTCCGCAATTGCCTGATGAACATAATGGTCAAAACCGAACTCAAATAATTTTTTCGCTTCTATATATGAATAAGCGTTGTCTTTGGTGTCGAGGTTGGGGCAGTTCATGACGATAGCGAGAAGATTTATGTCGTTGTACGCCGCCGAAGCTGTCAGACAATATCCCGCCTGCGAAGTATGTCCCGTTTTAATTCCCGTACAGGGGGGATAGTAGTAATAAAGCGAACGCGAGGTACTCAAAAACAGGTTTGTGTTTACAAGTATTCTCTCGGTTGTATATTTGTTCGTCGGCGCAATTTTATAAATCGGCATTTTGACAATTTCTCTGAATTTATCATTCTGCATTGCGTACTGACAAAGAATTGCAAGGTCGCGCGCCGTGGTGTAATGGTTGTCGTCATGCGAACCGCAAGCGTTTACAAAATGCGTGCCCGTCATACCGAGCTCCATAGCCTTCTGGTTCATTAAGTCGGTAAAAGCCTCGATTGAGCCCGAAATATGCACCGCAAGCACATTTGCCGCGTCGTTTGCCGAATATACGAGCATACCCGTTATAAGCTGGTCAATCGTCAGTTCTTCGCCGATAAGTATTCCCATAAAAGAGTCCTCAAGCGTTATGGGCGCGAGAGCCTGATAATTCGCCGTAACGACCTGATTTAAGTCGGGACACATTTCAAGCGCAAGAATACCCGTCATGATTTTCGTTATACTTGCGGGATATACCTTGTCGTCAATATTTTTGCCGTACAATATTCTGCCCGACTGGAAATCAAGCAAAAGCGCCGACTGCGAGTATGTGATGTCGGGCGGCGTCAGGGAAGTGTCCTCAACAAATATATTGCCGTTTCCGCCCGAAGCATCCCCCTCGGGCTCCGCAAACACGGGCATAACCGCCGCAAAAGACAGCATCGCCGCAAGAAGCAAAGATATAACATTTTTTTTCTTCATTAAATTATTTCCTCCGTATAAAAACATATTCTCAGTTTAATATTATACACAACTATCCTTATTATTGCAAGATATGAAACGAAAAATTTGCCAAACTGTAACTAAATTACAATCATTGTCACGCTTTTGACAATAATATGTATTAGCGGCGATAATTTATCCTACAATCTCTTGACATACAAATCATAAAATTATATAATATAATAAAACTATACAAATTACGGAGGAAATTCATGAAAAAGGAAATATATATAATAAGCGGTATGTCGTGCGCGGCGTGTTCAAGCGCGGTGGAGCGCGTAACGCAGCGAATTGACGGTGTGAACCGCAGCGACGTAAATCTAACGACCAACAAAATGACAATAGAATACGATGAAACAAAAGTCAAACCCAAAATGATAAAGGACGCGGTAAAAAAGGCAGGTTTCGGTATAAAATCGGAAAACGAGGCGGCGGAAAAATCGGAGGCAACGGACGCGGACAGAGAATTTAAGCAGAGGAAATACGAGCTTATCGGAGCGGTAATTTTAACGGTTATGCTTTTGTACGTGTCAATGGGACAGATGTTTAAATACAAGCTGCCGATACCCGAAATCATTGACATGAACGCAAGCCCGACCAACTTTGCGCTGACGCAGATTTTACTCGCGATACCGATATTGTATCTCGGACGCAGATTTTTTATAAACGGCTTTAAGGCGTTATTTCACAGAAATCCGAACATGGACTCGCTTGTCGCGATAGGCAGCGGCTGTTCGTTTCTTTACAGCCTGTATCTGACGTATCTGATACCGCAAAATCCGCATCATGTTCATCATCTGTATTTTGAGTCGGCGGCGGTCGTAATTACGTTTATCATGGTCGGCAAATTTTTAGAAAGCCGCAACAAGGAAAAAACAAAGGGCGCGATAAAAAAGCTTATGGAGCTTGCGCCTGATACAGCCTTGCTTGTAAAGGACGGAGCAGTGACGGAGGTCGAAACAAAAACGCTTA
>CAZBXN010000024.1:0-17046 GCA_964496015.1 uncultured Lachnospiraceae bacterium
CGGCTTTCAAAATATTTAGTGGTACAATAATATAATTTCTCGCCGCAATCAGCACAATAGGCTATTCCCGAAAACATATTTGTTTTGCCTGTTCTTGCGGAACGACGCCTATTTTTTCTTAACTCTTGTACCTTTTCCCAAGTGTCAACATCAATAATAGGTTCGTGGGTATCCTCAAAAATTAAACGCTGTTCTTTCGGATTATTGATTTTCTTTTTTGACTTGTATGATTGCTTATGAGTTTTGAAATTGACTGTATCGCCTATATATTCTTGCTTTTCTAAAATATCTGATACAGTAGCAGCCGACCATTTATATGGATTATCAATCTGCTTTGAAACATTGATTATACCTGTCTGTTTCCAATGTGCAAATGGGACTATAACTTTCTCTGTTTGAAGCTGTTTTGCAATTTGTGCAGGACCATAACCCTCTAAGCAAAGATGAAAAATCTTTTTAACAATTACTGCTGCGTCCTCATCAATAATCCATTGATTAGGATTGTCAGGACTTTTCATATATCCGTATGGTGGAATTGACGTCAAAGGTTTTCCCGACTCGCCTTTTGCTTTCATAACCGCGCGAATTTTTTTGCTTGTGTCTTTTGCATACTATTCGTATTGTCAAGGGTAAATGAAATATTTATCAAAAAAATCTATCAAAAATAAAAACATTATCACAACGTCAAACCGCATTATCGCTATTCCACCCTCACCATACGGTAACCCACGCCGATGTGCGTTTGAATATACTGCGGTGAATTTGGAGTGTTTTCGAGTTTTTTTCTCAGCGTTGCCATAAACACTCTCAGCGATGCGACATTATTGCTCCAATTACTGCCCCAAATTTTTTGAGTAATAAAGGTATGTGTTAAAACCTTGCCTATATTTTTTGACAGCAGGCAAAGCAACCTGTATTCGATAGGCGTCAGCTTAAGCTCTTTATCCTCCAGATACGCGCAGCCCGCTGCGTAATCGATGCGCAAGTTGCCGTTAACGAACACTGCCGCATCGTCCGCGCTTTTCGCAAAGGAAATCCGTCTTTGAGTGACGCGAATTCTTGCTAAAAGCTCGTCAACGGAAAACGGCTTTGTAAGATAATCGTCCGCGCCCGCGTCAAGAGCCTGTATTTTATCCGTGTCCTCGCTCCTAGCACTTATGACTATAATCGGAACATTTGACCATGTTCTGATTTTTTGTATTACCTCCACGCCGTCCAAATCCGGAAGTCCCAAATCCAGCAGAATAATATCGGGATTATGCGAGGACGCCTCCATAACCGCGCCTTGTCCGTTTGACGCGGTGAGATAATTATAATTATGCGTTTCTAAAGTTGTCGTGATAAGATTTCGTACAGGTCTGTCGTCCTCGACAACAAGAATCAATATTTTATTCATACAATTTAACCTCCTCTGCCATCAGACTGAACATAAATACCGTGCCGCAGGGCGAATTATCGAAAACCTTTATTTCTCCGCCGTGAACAGATATTATACTTTTGCAAAGCGACAATCCCAGTCCTATGCTCCGCCTGCTGTCTGCAACGGAGTTCGCGCCGCTGTAGAACATATCAAAGACCTTTTCCTTTACATCGTCGGGTATTCCCGCTCCGTTATCAGCTACCGAAACCTCAACGCGATTGCCGCGCCTTTTTGATTCAATCACAATCTCGGAGCCTTCCGGCGTATATTTAATCGCGTTATCAACAAGATTTATTATCACCTGAACAATCAGCTTTGCGTCTGCATTTACAAGAAGCATATCATCGGAGGACACAACCTTGATTTTGTGCGCGTTGTCCTTATTGTTTATATGCTTCATAGCCTCCGCTATAATTTCGTCAATCAGCTCTGCCGATAAATTAAGCTCCATCCTTCCGCCCTCAAGCCTTGTGACGGATAAAAGATTTTCGACAAGATTTATAAGCCACATCGAATCATTGTAAATATCCTTGTATATATACCGCTTTTTGTCCTCATCAAAGCAATTTCCGTTTGACATCAAATTGTCGGCATTCCCCATAATTGATGTAAGCGGCGTTCTTAAATCGTGCGATATGGCGCGCAGAAGATTGGCTCTTAGCTGCTCGTTTTTTGCCGCAATCTCGGCGTTATGCTTTTCGTCCGCATTATATATGCTTTCTAGCGCGAGCGCGCATTCTCCCAATACGGAAAGCATTATACCGCTTTCAAAGCTGTCTATCGGCGCGTCCTTCGCCTCTATGCCAATTACGCCGTAAACCCTTTCGCCGCTGCGTATCGCCAAATACAAGCAATTCGCGTTGCCTATAGTGTCAGTTGTCGCTCCGGCGCGTTTGTTGTTCTTAAACACCCATTCGGCAACCGTTCTTTCGTGCTCCGCTGTCAGATATTCAAGACTTGTATCGTCCGATACGGGATAGGTAATCGGCTCGGACAACGCTCCGTTTTGAGCAGGATAAGCAATTATATTCCTCTCGAACAGCTTTATCATCTGACGAGCCGTTATATCAAATATGTCCTCTCGCGTATCGGCTTGATTTAAAAGCTGGTTTGTGTCAAGCAATACGCGAGTTCTGTAGGCGGATAAAGCCGATTGCTTAGCGTGATTTTTAAGCTTTGCCGCAAGTGTTCCCGTAATAAACGCGACAATAAACATAACGGGAAATGTGATAAGATAATCCTTGTTATGCGCGAAAAGCGTAAACCTTGGCTCGGTAAACAGGAAGTTAAATATAATAACGCTTGCAATAGACGATACAATGCTGTAAACCTGATGCTTTGTTACCACCGATATGATAAGCACGCTCAAAATATAAACCATAATTATATTCGACTCGCTAAATCCAAGGCGGTCAAACAGCAGTCCGAGCCAAGTTGCGGCTATCAAAAGTACGATACTTTTCAATATATCGCTCATGGAAAACACAATGTTGTTTTTGAACCGCCTGTTCCTTTTCGATATGGTCGATGAGCCATCGGGAATTATATGAATATCAATATTGGGCGCGTATTCAATAAGACGCTCCGTCAGCGGCTTTTTTTGCCACAGCCTGCCGAAAACAATGTCGCTTCTTCCCATAACTATTTTTGAAACGCCCGAAAGCCTTGAAAATTCGGCAATCTGATATGCGACGTCCTCGCCGCATACCGTTTCGATTTTCGCGCCGAGCTGCTGTGCGAGTCGGATATTGGTTCTTAATCTGCGCTTGCTTTCCTCGTCCATAGATGTAAACGACGGCGTTTCAACAAACAGCGCGGTAAATATTCCGTGAAATGCGCTCGCCATTCTTGCCGCCGTTCTTATGATTTTCGCATTAGAGGGAGATGATGAAATGCAAACGAGAATATGCTCGTCGGTGTGATAGCCGCGCCTGTTTTCCAAGCGAGCCTCCTCAGAGCGCAAATTTACGCGGTCTGCGCAGCGGCGCAGGGCTATTTCTCGCAGCGCCGTCAGATTATCTGCCGTGAAAAAGTTTTCTACGGCTCTTTTTGCCTGTTCCTCCTTATACACGCTGCCCTCGTTAAGCCGTTCAATTAAGTCCTGCGGCTCAATATCGACTATTTCAACCTGCTCCGCTTTGTCAAACGCGGAATCGGGTATGCGTTCTCTGACAACAACACCCGTAATAGCCGAAACATCGTCATTCAAGCTTTCTATATGCTGAACATTTACCGTTGTGTAAACATCAATTCCGGCGTTTAAAAGCTCATCAATATCCTGATACCTTTTCGCGTGTCTGCAAGAATCGGCGTTTGTATGCGCAAACTCGTCAACTATAATAAGCCGCGGCTTTCTGTCAAGCGCGGCGTTTAAATCAAATTCGTTAAGCGAAATTCCGTTATGCTCGGCTTTAAGCATAGGCAGCTGTTCAAGACCGTCCAAAAGCGCGGCGGTCTGCGGTCTGCCGTGAGGTTCTACATATCCGACAACAACATCAACACCCTTGTCCTTTGCCGCGTGCGCGGCTTTGAGCATAGCGTATGTTTTGCCCACTCCGGCGGCATAGCCGAAAAATATTTTCAGACGTCCTTTTTCCTTGCCGGAAATTTCTTTATTTATGGATTTTAGGATTTCATCAGGGGTTTGTCTTTCCATTGATAACCTCACCTCTATCGTTATTATACCTCTTTTTTCAGACTATGGCAATATTTTATTTTGTGTCTGTTTCATCATTATCGTCTTCAAAGCCTTTGTAATTTTTCGTCAAAAATCTGTCAACCGCGCCCATAACAAAATACCCAAATATCATAAAAACGGCAACGATTACAATTAAAGCTATATCCTCCATAACCGCGCATCTCCCCTCAAAATCAAATGCGGAAGCATTTTTGAATGTCCTTGTGGACTCCCAAAACAAGCATCGTTTCCGATTTCTCAAGCGGAGTATCGGGATGCACGTTAAGGTTTATTTTACTGTCCTTCTTTAAAGCCATTATATTTATCTTGTACTTTTTGCGAATATCAATCTGCGATATTGTTTTGCCAACCCAATTTTCGGGCACAGTGATTTCAAATATCGCATAATCGTCGTCAAGCTCTATATAGTCGAGAATATGGTCTGAGGTATAGCGGATTGCTGTCCATATCGCAAGCTGTTTTTCGGGATAGACAATATCGTCCGCGCCGTTTCTTAACAGGAATTTCGCCTGAACGTCGTTTGCCGCTCTCGAAACCACTTTCTGCGCGCCAAGCTCCTTTAAAAGCGAGGTCGTTTCGAGAGAGCTTTGAAAATTATCGCCTATTGCGACGATACACACATCGTAATTTCTAACGCCCAAAGACGATACAAAATCCTCGTTTGTGCTGTCGCCTATCTGCGCGTTTGTAACTATCGGCAGCACCGCGTCAATTCTGTCCTCACGGTTATCGACAGCCATAACCTGATGTCCCAGCTCGTTTAATTTTAAAGCCGCGTGTCTGCCGAAGCGTCCCAAGCCAATCAATAATATAGATTTCATTGTAATCCTCTCCTTATCCCACCGTTATCTGCTCCTGAGGCAGCTGTGAATTTATTTTCGTTTTATTTGAAAGCGCGGCAAAAATCAGTGTTAAGCCTCCGACGCGCCCGAAAAACATAAGTAAAATAAGAATTATCCTCGATAATATACCAAGCGACCCTGTTATTCCGAGAGAAAGTCCGACCGTTCCTATCGCGGAGGCTGTTTCAAACAGGCACATATTAAGCGGCAAGCTCTCCAAGCGGCTTATTATCAAACCGCCGATAAAAAACAGCGCAAGATACATTACAAGTATTGTCGCCGCGCGGCATACGATGTCGGACGGTATTCGTCTGCCAAAGCATACCGCGCTTTCGCGGTGTCTGAAAACCGATACGGCGCAGCATATCAAAACGGCTACCGTAGTCGTTTTCATACCGCCGGCGGTTGAGCCGGGCGAGCCGCCGATTAGCATAAGCATAATCGTAATCGCTTGTCCCGTGCCTGTCATTTTTGATAAATCGGTTGTGTTAAAGCCCGCCGTCCTCGGCGTTACCGCCTGAAACAGCGAGGATAATATTCTCTCGCCGCGCGGAACAAGCGCGTATTCGCCGAAATAGAAATAAATCGCAGGGAGCAAAATCAGTATTGCCGTAACCGTAAGAATGGTTTTGCTCTGCATACTGTATTTTTTTATTTTAAGCTTGTTTACTCTTATATCCTCCCATGTTAAAAAGCCGATACCGCCCATTATAATCAGCAGCATAATCGTAATGTTTATAAGCGGATTTGCCGCAAACGAGGTAAACGATGAAAAAGGCTCGCGTATTCCCATCAGGTCAAAGCCGGCGTTACAAAACGCGGAAACGGAGTGGAACAGCGAATACCATATTCCTTTTAATATTCCGAATTGCTTTATAAAGACCGGCGACATCACCGCCGCGCCGATAAGCTCCGTAATTACCGTGGTTTTTATAATAAACACCGTAAGGCGCACAATTCCGCCGATATGCTGCGCGGATATAGCCTCCTGCAAGGTATGACGCTGCATAAGTCCGATTTTTCTGCCTGAAATTATCGTAAGTGACACCGCCGTTGTGACTATTCCCATGCCGCCCGTCTGAATGAGCAGCATTATTATAAGCTGCCCGAATTCCGACCAATACGTCGCCGTATCGCGCACGACAAGTCCCGTTACGCAAACGGCGGAGGTTGCCGTAAACAAAGCGTCAAAAAACGACGCGCCGCCCTCTGTCCGTGAGGAAACAGGCAGCATAAGAAGAATACTGCCTGTTATAATCATCAGCGCAAAGCCTGATATTATAATGTGAAACGGTGATAGCTTATTTTGCTTGTTTATCCTTTTCATTCCGTGTCATTCCTTAATATATCTTTATGCCCGTATAAAGACGGTTGTAATCAAATATCGCTTTATTACTGTAATTTTAGCATAATATATATTAAGTTCGTATAAGGAGTGTTAATTTCGTATTAAGATTGTATAAAGATTTTTATCTTTCCAAAATTCCGTCAAGCATTAAATTTACTTCAAGAACATTTACTCTCTTTTCTCCGAAAATTCCGAGAAGTCGTCCTTTCGTGCATTTTTCTATGATTTCTTTTACGCTATCCTCGCTCATATTATTTGCTTTTGCCACTCTCTTTACCTGATAATCAGCTGCTGACGGCGAGATGTGCGGGTCAAGTCCGCTGCCGGAGCAGGTTACGAGGTCAACGGGAACGGCGGTTGTGTCCATATCCGGATTGGATTTTTTAAGTCTTTCAACACGCTCCTTTACAAGAGCTGCATATTCCTCACTTGCTGGAGAAAGATTTGACGGCGCGCTATACATCAGGCTTTTGCCGTTCTCGTCCTTAAATGTCGTAACATCAATATTCATAATGCGTCCCCATAAATGCTTCTCATCGTTGTACTGCTGTCCCAAAAGCTCGCTGCCGTACTTTTTGCCGTCAATTTCTATAATGCTTCCGTTAGCTTGGTAAGGGAATATAAGCTGTGCAATTCCTGTCACAACGCCCGTATATACCACGCCGCAAATCAGGGTGAACACAAGGAAAATCCCTATCGCTTTTAATATTACAGATTGTTTTTTCATTTTCGTTGCCTCCTTACGCTATACCCAATATGACCAATATAATATCAATCAGCTTTACAAATATAAACGGCGCGGCAAGTCCGCCCAAGCCGTATATTAAGAGGTTGTGCGACAAAAGCTTGCCTGCCGGAACCTCGCGGTATTTTACGCCCTTTAAGGCAAGCGGTATAAGCGCGATAATTATAAGCGCGTTATAGATTATCGCCGACAGTACCGCGCTTTCGGGAGAATGAAGTCCCATTATGTTAAGAGCTTTAAGCTCGGGATACAGTCCCATAAAAAGCGCCGGTATAATAGCGAAATACTTTGCTATGTCGTTTGCGATTGAAAAGGTCGTAAGACTTCCTCTTGTCATCAAAAGCTGCTTGCCTATGCGCACTATGTCGATTAGCTTTGTGGGTGAGGAATCGAGATCAACCATGTTGCCCGCCTCTTTTGCCGCCTGCGTGCCGCTGTTCATAGCTACCGCCACGTCAGCCTGCGCCAAAGCCGGCGCATCGTTTGTTCCGTCGCCCGTCATGGCGACAAGGTGTCCCTTTGCTTGAAAATCCCTTATCATTTTCAGCTTTCCCTCCGGCGTTGCCTCGGCGAGAAAGTCGTCAACTCCGGCCTCTGCGGCGATAGCGGCGGCAGTCATAGGATTGTCGCCCGTTATCATAATGGTTTTTATACCCATTTTTCTTAAATCCGCAAACTTTTCCTTAACGCCGTTCTTTATTATATCCTTTAAGTGAATAACGCCCAAAATTTTATCATCCTTCGCGACAACAAGCGGCGTTCCGCCCTGTGACGCTATTTCCTTTACAATGCTTTTGCATTGCTCGCTCACAGGTGCGCCTTGATTTTTCACATAGTCGAAAATCGCGTCTGCCGCGCCCTTGCGTATTTTAGTTCCGTCATAGTCAACGCCGCTCATACGCGTGTTCGCGCTGAACGGAATAAAGTCCATATTGCCGCCGCGAACGCTGCGCAAATTAAACTTTTCCTTTGCGAGTATTACAACGCTTCTGCCCTCGGGAGTTTCATCGGAAAGCGAGGAGAGCTGCGCCGCCTCGGCAAGCTCTGCTTCGTCTGTGCCGTCAACGGGGATAAACGCGTGCGCCTGACGGTTTCCGAGCGTTATTGTCCCTGTTTTATCAAGCATAAGAATATCAACGTCGCCCGCCGCCTCAATGGCGCGTCCGCTCATAGCAAGCACGTTCGCCTGATTTAATCGGCTCATTCCGGCAATTCCGATTGCGGATAATAACGCGCCGATTGTTGTAGGCGCAAGGCATACCAGCAGCGCGATAAGCGTTGTGATTGAAGTCGGATTTTCAATTCCGGCTTGTTTTGCGCAAAATACCGAATAAGTGTAAAGCGACATTGTAACAAGTATAAATATGATTGAAAGAGCTACAAGGAATATTTGCAGCGCGATTTCGTTCGGCGTCTTTTTTCTCGCCGCGCCCTCAACCATAGCTATCATTTTATCGAGAAAGCTGTTTCCTGCCTCGCTTGTAACCTGCACGACAATCCAATCCGACAGCAGCGTTGTGCCGCCCGTTACCGCGCTTCTGTCGCCGCCCGCCTCGCGTATTACAGGCGCGGATTCGCCCGTAATCGCGCTTTCGTCAACTGACGCCGCACCCTCTATAATTTCGCCGTCGGCAGGGATTTGCTCGTTCGCTCTGACGATAACAATATCGCCCTTTTTAAGCAGCGCCGATGATACCGGCGTTATGCTGTCCTTTTTATCGGCGGACGGAATTTTATGCGCCTCAATATCCTTTTTCGACGCTCTTAAAGAATCCGCCTGCGCTTTTCCTCTGCCCTCGGCAATCGCCTCGGCAAAGTTCGCGAACAGGCAGGTAAACCACAATATAATCGCTATGGCGAGAATGTAGCCTGTCGGCGCGTCCTTTAAGCCGAACACAGCCGCAGCAAACAATACGGTTGTAAGAATTGCGGAAAGATACACCAGCAGCATAACGGGATTTTCCACTTGAATTTTAGGGTTCAGCTTCGTAAAGGAGCCCTTTACGGCTCTTATTACCATAGCCTTATCCATAGCTGTGTTTTTCGATTTATTTAACATTTTAACCTACCTCCTATGCTATACTTTGCAGAAATTCCGCGACAGGTCCCAGTGCAATCGCAGGGAAAAAGCTGAGCGCACCGATTATCAGAACTATCAATATCAGCAAAAACACAAAGGTTGCGTTTGTTGTTGAAAGCGTTCCGGCTGTATCTGCAATTTTCTTTTTACCGACAAGATTTCCGGCTATTGCAAGCGTGCCGATAATAGGGATAAATCTCGCAAAAATCATCATAAAGCCGAGGCTTATATTTAAAAACGGAGTATTCGCCATAAAGCCGGCAAACGCCGAGCCGTTATTGCCGCCTGCCGAACTGTACGCGTAAAGCAGCTCGGAAAATCCGTGCGCACCCGAATTATTTAAGCTGTCCGCGACAGAGGGAACGGCGGCGGCAATACCGCTTCCGACAAGTATCGCAATCGGAGTCGCAAGGCACACAAGCGCCGCCCATTTCATCTCGTAGGGTTCAATTTTCTTTCCGAGAAATTCGGGCGTTCTGCCGACCATAAGACCGGCTATAAATACGGTTAAAATGACAAATGCTATCATTCCGTAAAGTCCGCAGCCCACGCCGCCGAAAATTACTTCGCCGAGCTGCATTAAAAGCATTAAAATCATACCGCCAAGCGGTGTATAGCTGTCGTGCATTGAGTTTACGGAACCGTTTGACGCAGCTGTCGTAAACGTCGCCCAAGTTGACGAGGACGCTATACCAAAGCGTGTTTCCTTGCCCTCCATATTGCCGCCCGCCTGATTGATGCTTGATATATCGACCATTCCGTTCTGCGCAAGCTGCGCCGTTGCGGCGTGTTCATTTACCGCGACAATCGCAAGAGCCGCCGCAAGACATATAAACATTGCCATAAATATTGCCGTGCCCTGCTTTTTGTTTTTAATACTCTTTCCGAAGGCAAAGCATAATGCCGCCGGTATGAGCAAAATCGAAAGCATTTCGAGCATATTTGTAAACGGACTTGGATTTTCGTACGGATGCGCCGCGTTTACGCCCATAAATCCGCCGCCGTTTGTGCCTGTCTGCTTTATCGCAATCTGACTTGCCGCAGGTCCCATAGGCGCAAGCTCCTCCGTGACGATTTCCGCGTCTGCTGCCGGCTGCCCGTCAACCGTTACGGTTTGGTTTTCGAGGTCAATGTCCGCATTCTCTATAATTTCGCCGCTTTGTGTAACGGCGATAGGCTCAACAAGCGAAAGCTTTTCCGCGCTCTTGAAATTTTGGATAACGCCGCCGCCGACCAATGCAAGAGAAAGCACAAGATTTAACGGAATTAAAATGTGAATAATAATTCTTGTCAAATCCACCCAAAAACTTCCCAAGCCCTCTGATTTTACCCTCGTAAAGCCGCGTATAAGCGCGAATAAAACAGCTATGCCCGTTGCCGCCGATACGAAGTTCTGTACCGTCAGACCGAGCAGCTGCGTAAGATAGCCGAGCGTACTTTCGCCGCCGTATGCCTGCCAGTTGGTGTTGGTTGCAAAGCTTACGGCGGTGTTAAATGCCAAATCCCATTTTACGCCGCCTAATTTTTGCGGATTGACGGGTAATACGCCTTGCAAAAGCTGCAATAAAAACAGAAATACAAATCCTATTGCGAAAAAGGCAATTACGCTTAGAGCATATTTTTTCCAAGACATTTCTTCATTTTTATCAATCCTCAAAATTCTGTAAACCGCGTTTTCACATGGATTTAAAATGCGCGACAATATAGTTTTTTCTCCGTTCATTACTTTTTTTACGTAGCCTCCGAGCGGTATGGCGAGAACAACCAATATCGCAAGATAAAGTATGTATTGCAAAATCGAGTTCATTATTATTTATCTCCCTTCATAAGAATATAGACATAGTAGATTAAAAGCGCTGTCGCCGCAAGAGCGGCAGCTGTGAGCATAATACCCATTTTACATTCCTCCAAGCAAATAATTTGAAAGCCGATTTACATTGAGATAAAATAAATCGGTATTGCAACGACAGCAGTAGACGCCGCAACCGCAAGGAGAACGAGAAGCGGTAATATTATAAACATCGTAAGCGCCGCCAAATCCGGATGCCTAAAGCAAAAACGCTCGGCTTTTTCGTCAAATTTTTTCTCAAATTTGCCGACTGATTTCAAAATATTTTTCATTTCTCATCTCTCCCTTCTGACAATATATTAGCATATAAAAAATTAAAACGGGAAAAAGAAATGATGTAATTGTGTTAAGAATTTATTAAAATCTGCGCTGCCGTTTTGACCTAACGTTCTAACTCACTGATTTTTTGCTTATATGCTGTAATATCGGGTTGTTTGCATCGCAATCGCTGATATATGGACTGTTTTAAAGCTTCTTCTTTAAGTAATTTGCTCACATCTGTTTCGGCTTCTTTGAAAACATCATAATTATAATGTTTACCGAATGTATCTCGCAATTTTTGTATAACTCCTAATATACCGTCCTCACGGATATGGCTGCGCTCCTCCTGAACGACGGTTAATTCTTCTGGCGATAAATTGTCTTTTAATTCTCTGTACTGCTCCTTTTCATTTTCGGAATACTCGGTTAGTGTATCATTGCGTTTTGATATATTTTCAAGCACAATATCGTTTTTGTTTCTCCGTTCCTCAACTTGTGGCACATCATTTTCAGATTTAACACCCATATCACCGAGTAATACGGATTTTCGATTTTTCAACTTTTTAAGGTCGGCTTCTGATTTTGTAATCTGTTCTGACAAATTATTATGCTTGAATATATGTATTGTAGGAAGTTCTGCTTTTTCAGATTTCAGCTTTGATAAACTTGCTTCTATTTCATCAATAGCTTTTACTACCTTGTTATACTCACTCAAAATCATATCAATAGTGCGGTTATTACTCTGTATTTTATCAGCAGTATTTTTATTGTGTTTGATTTCATAAAAAGCCACTATCATATTATTTCGAAAGCTCTCTAACTTTTCAGCAATTTTAGCGGCTGTATTTTCAACTATTTCAGATAAATTGTTGACTAATGCTTTCAATTCACGAAGTAAAGCATTATCTTTTCGGATTTGTCTGTTCATCTTGCAACGGTCGGAAACACCTCCGTGTTGTTCTATAATCCGCGCGGTAACACCCTCGTGAATTGTAGGCTGTTCGTCAATTCCTCTATCCTTAAAACTGCGGCAGTCAATACGCTCTGATATGTTTTTCCGTTCTAATTCAAGATTAGTAACATCTTCCCACGCTTTTCGCCATTGTAAAACTTGTTCCTCACTATTCCACTCGGCGCATATAGGATTTTGTCTGCCGTATCGTGTGCTTTTCGGATTTTTGGACGCTCTTTCTAAATTCTGCGATTTAGCTTCAGAGGGTGTCATATATATTTTTTTCTTGCCTACAAAATACTGATATTGTTTTTCCCAACCGTCAGCTTGAGCCGCCTTAAATTCATCAGAAGTAAATCCGTGTTCTTCATCTCCGTGCTTGCAAAGGTATTCCTTTTGTGTTTTCGCTTGCCATTTGCCTTTATCGTCAAGAGGGCGCATTGTCAATAATATATGAGCGTGCGGATTGTGTCCGTCTGTATCGTGTATGCTGACATCAGCGCACATACCCTTATTGACGCATTGTTCGGATATAAAATCTTTAAGAATTGATTTCCATTCATCAAGCTGTAATTCAACCGGCAAGGCAACTATCAATTCTCTTGCAAGTCTGCTGTCTTTGCTTTTTTCGGCAGCTTCGACAGCGTTCCATAGTTCTGCTCTGTCTTGCCATTCTGTCGGCGCGTTTGACGGTAAAAATATTTCACTATAAACGCAACCTTGCTTACGAGTATAATCGTGTTGAACACCGTCATAATCGTTATATATCTGTGAACAGGACGCATAAGCGGCAGCAGCGACAACCGAGCGACCTGTTCCGCGTGTAATTACCTTTGCTTCAAAATGATAAATTGCCATTGCGATTTACTTCTTTCATAAGATTTTGTTTCTTTTCTAAAAAGAAAATAGGCGATAGCCTATAATTGCTAAAAGCTGTCGGGGACAGGTTTTAGCATACAGCCGATTAAATGAGCAACGCTCATTTTGCATTGAGATTATCAATGCAGAGCAATCAATTATGATTGCGTTCGGCTGTACGGTCAATGAGTGATAACGAATTGAACGAGCCTTCCGCAGGAACGCCGTTCGCCACAGGCGATACCACCGCTTTTCAAGAATTGAAAAGTGGTGAGTAAGTGCGCCCTTCGGGATAAAAAAGAGAGCGTTCCGAAAATCGGAACGCCCATAATAACGCTATCGCTTTAAAATATGTAAGAGATAATTCTCTAAATCATCAAGCTCAATAGCTGCAATGTTAGGTATAACCTTTTCCAATATTGCACCCTCTTGAATGAGCCGCCTTGTACGAGCCTTTTGCTCTTTTTCTCGGTTTCTGTTCTGTGCCTGTTCAAGTTTGTGCTTTGCTTGTATTAGCTTCTTTTCGTTTTCTGTCATTTTAATCACTTCTTTCTGTACAAATTGGTTTAATTGATAAGAATGTACAGTAAAAACATACAAAAATAACAGTAACCGTCTATATTTTCAACTCGTATGAAAATATAGCAGTAACCGTTATGGTTTTTACTGTACAATTCCGTATTTTGTACAGTAAATCAGCTTGATTTACTGTACTTAAAAGCTGTCTGCAAAATCAAGAGCAGTATCAGCGTATTCATCAGTATTGTCCGCTAATTCTGTTTTAGGCTGTTCAGCGTTTAATAGCTGAAATAAATTAGCTATGGTATTATTAGATGAGGACGCTTTCAAGCCTTGTTCTATCGTAGTCAGCACCTTATCAAGAAAAGCGTCCTCTTTTTCTCTTGTTTCAAGGTAGTGGTCTTTTTTCATTCGTTCCTGTCTGTCAAAATAATCATTTACAGCGGTAACAATAGCTCGGCTGTATGATTTATATTTCTTTCTATCCATATTCCGTAAATACTCCCACGCCTTGCGGTCTGCTTCTCGGTCAAGATTTAAACGGATATTTGTATTGATTTTTTGCTTACTCATACCACACCGCCGTTTCTTTTCATCTTACGCTGTGCAAGCATTTCATAGCCTTTTGCCGTAGCGCAAATATCGTCATTGATAATAACGCGCTCTGCGTTAAATTCACCGAAATTCTTTATCATACAGCCACCGCCGCCGACAATATATAGCCGCATAAGCTCATCATCATAACCGTGTTCGCGAAGTATGCGAAATATACCTTTTACATATTCGCTTGCTGTTTCTGTAATAGCAGTCAGGTATCTTTCGCTTATATCTGCCGTTCCTGTTTTGATTACTCTTTCAAGTACCGTTTCATCAATATTAACACCGTACAGCTTCATCAGATTTTCACGGACGGTAAGCATACATTGATTTGTGCCGTACTTTTCAGTAAAGCATTTCTTCTCGGACGGTCTGCACTCGTTTATATACATAACATTCATTGTTCCGTTGCCAACATCAGCAAGCATATTCACACCCTTAAATTTTCGTAAGCTGTCAGCGACAGCAGAAAAGCCCTGCGGAAATATATCCGCACTGACAAATTCAATATGATAGTCCGTCCCCTTAAAATTGAAATCTGCCGTTTCGTTCTGTAATAAATACCGCTTAAATTCCTCTTTTTGCTCACTAACCCAAGTCAGCGGTAAGCCTGCCGCAATATGAATGTTTGCAGATGTGATTTTCCGTATATTCATTTCCCTTGCGACAGCCGCGAGAGTGAGAATATAGTAATCATCATCTAACATTTTATCGGATATAAATTCCTTGTGTTCCTCGCCGATAATATAATATTTACCGTTATATATCAGCATATTATTTTTGAATGTCGGCTCTTTATCATAGACGGCAACTCCTGATTTGAAACAGGTGTGAGCTGTTTTGATATTACCGTACCCGTGGTCTATTCCTATAATTATTGCGTTGTTTGTCATAAAATCAAGTCCTTTCATTTTGTTTTTTGCAATATAAAAGAGCGACCTATGATTTCTCATAAGTCGCTCAATCTCTTAATTTGCTTTCTGCTGTGCTTCAAGTTGAAGCCGCTTTTGTTTTTCTCTATATCGTTTATTAGCTTCTCGCTGTTTTTGTCTGTGTATGCGCACCCTTTCCATCTCCGCTAATTCCTCCGGAGTAGGTTCAGGCATTGGAACATCAAATTTACCGATAAAATTCATATAGATTTCAATTTCCTGTGTTCGCTCGCCTGTTGACCTGTCGGGAGCGTGGACATAGATTTTATCAATAAACTCATTTATCATTGGAGTTGTCAGTTTATCAAAATTTGTGTACTTTTCCGCAAGCTCCAAAAACTGATTGGCTCTGTTCGTATCTTCCTCGAAATTGTCAACCTGCGTTTGCATATCCTCAATAATTTTTTCAAGTTCAGCTTGCTCGGTTTCGTATTCCTCAGAAAGAGTATCAAAACGCTTTTCGGATATTTTGCCGCTTGCCAATCTTTCATATAGTTTTTTTATTATACTGTCCAATTCAGAATATCGCTTTGTATTTTTATCAAGCTGCCGTTTGAGTTCCTTTGCTTTTTCAGTCTGTTGTATCTGTGAAGCCTCGCGTACTTTTGCAATAAATTCATCTTTATTTTCTATTGCATATTTGCTTGTAACTTTGATAGCATCTAAAATAATTGCTCGTAATGATATAGTGTTAATATAGTGTCCGAAACATTTTATATTATCCTTATTTCTTGTAAGATTAAATGTAGAACAATCATAGTGGTCGTGAGGAAACAGACCTGTTTCAGCGTCTACCGTTCTTTCGCCTTTCCAAGCTCCGCTTCTCGCTCTGTGATTATACATCTTTGCTCCGCAATCAGCGCAATAGATAAGCCCTGTCAATGGATTTGCTTCGCCGCCCTCTTGCTTAGGCGCTCTGCGAGGTGTCTTTCTTAACTTTTGCACAAGCTCCCAAGTTTCTTTATCAATTATAGGCTCGTGTGTGTTTTCAATAATTACCCATTCTTCAGGTGGTAATAATGTGATTTTCTTGTCTTTGTAATGTGGCTTATGTGTTCTGAAATTAACAGTGTGTCCCATATATTCCGGTTTTGCCAGCATACGGGTAATTGTACCAATGCGCCAAAAATATGGTTCTTCTTCATTTGCAACACTCTGATAATTTCCGCACCCTCTGCGAGCAAGATATATTGACGGGCGTTCAATTCTTTCTGCTTTTAAAGTTTTTGCAATTTCAAACGGACCTTTACCCTCGACCGTCATATTGAAAATTCGTTTCACAACTGCCGCCGCTTCTTCATCAATAATCCAATGATGTTTGTCGGCGGGGTCTTTCTTATAACCGTAAATTGCACTGCTGCCCGTATGCTTACCCGCGTCGCTCCTTGCCTTATGAGCTGTTCTTGATTTGCGGCTGCAATCTCGAATATACCACTCATTCATAATGTTAAGAAACGGTGTAAATTCATTACTGCTCTCAATGCTGCTGTCTATACCGTTTGTAATGGCAATAAACCTAACGCCTTGCTGTCTGAATAATACTTCGGTATAAAATCCTGTTTGTAAATATTCACGACCTATGCGGCTCATATCCTTTGCAATTACACAACTGATTTTGCCATTCTCAATGTCAGCAATCATTTGTTTCCACGCCGGTCTGTCGAAGTTCCCTCCGCTGTGTCCGTCATCAGTATAGTGGACTATGTTGGAAAAACCATTCTCATTTGCGTATTTTTCAAGCATAGCCTTTTGATTTACAATGCTGTTACTTTCCTCTAAAACACCATCGTCTTTTGACAGCCTTTCATATAAAGCTGTGATTTTGCCCTCCGTCTGCCTGTTATTTGTTATCATAGTAACTCCTTTCAGGCTGTACGGCTCATTTGCGATATATTCATTATATCACATTTTCTTCCGCTTGCCAATGGGTGATTTGTAATAATTC
>CAZBXN010000025.1:0-17034 GCA_964496015.1 uncultured Lachnospiraceae bacterium
CCGTCTTATCCGTATTTTCCGTGTCAGTCGGCTTCGTTTCGTCCGTCTTATCCGTATTTTCCGTGTCAGTCGGCTTTGTTTCGTCCGTCTTATCCGTATCTTCCTTCTCTTCATCTTCAGACTCTTCGGTCTTAATCTTTGAAGGATCTTCAGGATCGTCCAGAATATTGTAGAAGAATCTACCAACAATATTAACGTCAATGTATTCAACGCTTTGAATTAGTTCTCCGCTTTCGTCAAATTCCTGTATCGCCGTATCGTCCCAAGACTTATCGGTTACATTACCCGGTAATATTCTTATAAGCGGGTAGTAATACATAGCCTTTATATATGTCTTTGAGGACAAGATGTTGGTAATTCTGTAATCGAGATAACCCTCTTTCTTAACTACTATTCTGTACACACCTTCGCCCGGAAGCTTAATCTCAAACGTACCATCCAGCGGAACTAAGTAGGTCAAATCGCCGTCATCGTTTACCTGTACCTGATTGTTATCTTCATCGTACATTGTAATCGTTGCGCTTTGATCATGATCCGCTACTGACTCAATTTGTCCTTTGATATACGTCTGGAGAAGCGGTGTTTCCTCTATAGTATCTCTTTCGACTATTACACGATATTTACCGCCAAGCTTTGTGCCTGTTTCTGTTGTGCTTGTAACCTCGAAATCGAAGGTGAATGTCTTCTGATCGAGTGCAAGATTTTCAAACAGATGCTTCATGCTGAAGCTTGTTAATGTACTGTTGGTTGACTGTTCACTCTTTACAAGAGATCCTTCATAGTACATTGTCAATGTCGGATTATATGCGTCTGTCGTTATCTCAAATTCAATCTCTGTTTCTAACGGATCGATAAGTACCTTGTATTCCGTCTCATCCTTATCGAATGACGGATCAAGCGCATAATCTGTAGCCGTTATATTCGTTAAGAATGCCGTATTAGCTCTCAATACCTTAATCTGATATGTCTTGAGTTCACCCGGTGCATACGGTAGTTCATACGCTCCAGGATATAATGCTACTGTTGCGTAGATATATCCAACCGTCTCGTCCGGATCAAGCTTAAACTTCTTAGTTGCTGTTCCCTGTGACAAATCTGTCTTTATGTCGTTATACTCATAAGTGATATACCAATCCGGCTGACCTGCAACTGCGTCTACCGTCAATTCCGTATCATACGGTGAAATCGTCACCACATAATCCAGAATTTCAGGACTGAAGTCATCGGTCAAATCATATTTGTCTGTATTCAGGCTTTCCAGATAAGTCATTCCTACCCATCGGTCATCGCGTGAAATTGTAAGCTCGTAACGTCCCGTCTTACCGTCCTTGTCAGTCACACCGATAACCAGTGTTTCTGTCGCATCTTGGCTTGCCAGGAACGATGCCGGAAGTTTAATAGGTGTTTCCGTGCCGCTTGTGATATTCTTAACCTTGTTATCGCTTGTTGTAACTGTAAGTTTGTCATTTACAGCATCCTTAGCTGTTACTGTAAGCAGTACAGTATTATCGGTATAGTTAATCTTTGCAGCATACTCAGTCTGTTTTTCCTCGAATTCCGGAGTCATTTCATATAATCCGTCATCAGGAAGTGTTTCATCCTTAAGCTTAATATCTGCAACAAACGCTTCCGGTACGCTCTGATCGCTTCTTGTTACTTTCAGAGTATAAATACCTTCTGCACCGTTTCTTGTAATCTTAACGGTTACGTTGAATTCTGTCGATGCCAGCGGCAGGTTCTTGAATTCTCTCGAATCGCCGTCTACGAAGGTACCGTCATCAAGCTTAATGCTTACCGTTGCATTGTCATACGAATGCTTTGTATGAACGGTAAATGATGTTGTATCCTTACCGATTTCAGCATTGTATTCTCTCAGCAACGGGTCGAACGTTTCCTTCATAGGAGCGTTATCCGTCCACATGTTCATCAATATCGGAGTTTCTGAATTATAA
The DNA here is from genome assembly GCA_964496015.1 of uncultured Lachnospiraceae bacterium. Taxonomy (GTDB): domain Bacteria; phylum Bacillota; class Clostridia; order UBA1381; family UBA1381; genus JALEPO01. The sequence goes on from CAZBXN010000025.1 coordinate 1,953, forward strand.
ACAGTTACCTTGTACTCGTTTATCATTTCATGTCCGCTCTCGGTGAACTTCGTTACACGGAATGTGAATATCGCCTTTCCGCTTTCGCCGATTGTTTCCTCAATGTAATCGCCCAGACCGTCAAATACTGCGTATTCATTAAGCTTCTCGTTGTAAAGCTCAATGTATGCGTCTGTATCGTCGGTTCTTGCGAACAGATACGGTGTCGCGCCCTTATTTGTAACTTCATATTCAAAGGTCTTCTTATCGAACGCCTTGAAGAAGTCTGCGTCCTGACCCGGAATAGTATTTGTATTATCCGGGTCAACCATAATATGGTCAAGGAACGGCTCATACGGCTTATCAGCGTCGCTCTTAGCGTAAATTACATACGACTTATACAGCTGCTTGCCGTCACCGGCTATCGTGCGTACGGAAATATCAAATCTTTCCTTCTGCGTTGACATTACGAAGTCAACATCAGTACCTGCGGCAATTTCTCTGCCGTTTACGGTGATAATCGGGTCTGTGCCGTTTGCCGCTGCATTAAGCGTCAGGGTCTGATTGCCGTTTGCCAATACATCAGCCGCCGTAATCGTCTGTACGTTATCTGCTGTAAGTGCATTGCCGTCAAGAGTTCCTATTACGTTCTCTCCGCCCGTCTTCAGTATTGTTACTGAGTAGCGCTGGAGGGTGCTGCCGTTTCTGACTGTGATAATATTAACAGTCTTATTGCCTGTAAGCTTAACGGTTCCCGTACCTGTTACAGATGCGGTATCCGACGCTGCGGCTGCCTTAATGTCAACCGTTTCGGCTGCTCCGTCAACATACGTATAGTAGTTAAATTCTCTTGCGGTGAAGTCAGGATACATATCCTTTCCGTCTACTTCAAGCGAAGCGAGGTCAGGAACATCAGATGTCAGACTCTTTCTGTAAATCCACAGTGTATATGTCGCTTCGGGCATTACCTCATTATCGGAAGCATACAGTCTGATAGCGAACTTATTATCCTTGCCCTCCGTCAATGCGAGCGTCTTCGGTCCTGTATATTTATCGCCGTTTACGCGTATTACGCTGCCCGCATTTTCTGCCGCGGTTTCAAGCATAACCTCTTCCACTCTGTTAGGTACGGTTACGTAGTAATCCTTAACCTCTCTCGAGAAGGTCGGAACAATCGTTCCCTTGTCGAGAGTGAGCATTGTCAGATGGTTGGTTGAATCGCTCTCGGGTCTGTAGATATTTACAATATATACCTGCTTTGTTGTTGTTAATTCTGCCGGTGTCTTTGACGTATCCTTAGCGGTTACAGTAACCTTAACTGTGTTCTTGCCTGTTTTGAGCATCAAAGCCTGTGAAGGCATACCGCTTTCAACCGTATAGTTATCTACGGTAATCTTCGCGTTTGTCGCTGTCGGTCTCAGGTTAATGCTCTCCGTGTCAGCTTTTACGTTAATGTCGTATTCAAATACGCTGCTCTTGAAGGTCGGATTTAAGCTGAATTCGGGCTGTACAACCTCTAAGTTATCCAGCTTCGGAATATCTATGCCGAGTGTAGCCCTGTTAATGGTTACCGTATAGAATTCCTTATTTCCTTCAACGTTGCCAAGCTCTATTGTTACAACATTATCGCCGTCAAGTATGCTGTCAATCTCATAGTCTACGCCAACCTTTGCGTTTTCGTCGCCGTTGATTGCGAGAAGCGCGTCGTCCGGATTTTTCGGGTCGCCGGACTTAGCGTATACCCTGATAAGCGCCTTATCGAAGGTCGGAGGAACGCTTACATAGTAGCTGTGCTCATCCTTATCGTAGGTCGGCGTCAGAGTATACAAAGTATGCTGCTGGTCGCGAACCTCAATCGCGCTCGTAAGCTCGGGTATCGGCGTCTCGAACGGATTGCGGTAAATCTCTACCGTGTACTTCTTGTCAGCATCGCCCTTTTCCGTCTTAACTGTGAAGGATACCTTTGTGCCCTTCTCGGGAAGGTCGGCTATCGGGAATGCCTCTCCGCTCTTAATGACTGTCGATGCGCCGTCATTGAGCTGAACTTCGATTGTCGTTATTTCGGGGTATCTTGCTATCGGTGTAAGACTGATTGTCGTCATGTCATACGGATAGGTCAGATGATAATTCGGCTGGTCGCTGTCGAATTTCGGTGTGAATACGCCGCCCTCTGTATACAGAATGTCTACAAGGTCAACATTTTCTTCGCCGCTTATCTTATAAATATTCAGGATATAAACTTTCTTTGTAAGCTTATCCTTTGCCGTAGCGGTAACAACAATCTTGTTATTGCCGTCTACGAGCGGAATATCCGTTGCATTTATTATCGGACCGCTGAACTTATCGTAATCCTGCGACTCACTTCTTACCCAAAGCTCTGTCATTGTATTTTCGGCTTCGGCTCTCAGCGTTATCTTCGTCGTATCCTTATCTACCGTCATCTTATAAGATGTGGTATCCTTATCAAACGCCTCAGTCATGCTGTGACCTACAACCGCCAAGCTTTCAAGTCTTGCATTGGACTTGGTGTCTGCCGCTCTGTTAACCGTTACAGAGTAGTAGCGCATATTCTTTCCGCTTGTATCGGTTACTCTGATTAAGAACAGGTTGTTGCCTTCATTGAGCTTAATCGGTACGCTTACGCCCGAAGCCATCGGTACAGGCGTTGCTGTCGGATTGTTCATGTCAATGAGTACAGCATTTAAGTCCTCATTCTGTTCCGTTACATTCGGATTTGTTATAATTGTCAGTCTTTCCTCCGGCTCATTATTCAGAACATTCGCGTAGTAGTTATACTCTAATTCGGACGATTGTGCCTTAGTGAGCGGATGGTTATCAAGAGCGATGAGATTTAGCGCGTCAAGCTTCGGATTGAGGTTTGCACTCTCATTCTTGTAAAGCTCGATTGTGTATTCTCTCATGTTCTTGCCGCCTGCGGTAAGGTTAAACGTTACCGTAGTTACGGTTGACTTCTTAATATCAGTGCTGTCAAGAACAACTCTTTCAGCATTTGTCGAAATGATATTACCGCCGTTAACTTTATGAGTAATTGTATACTTAGCATCTGAACTCGGTGTTGCGACGATTTCTATCGGAGTCTTTGACTCGTCGATATGCGCTTCAACAATAAGCTTGTAGTTTGTTACGTCCTTATCGAACATCGGAACGAGGCTGTAATACTTACCGTCTATCGTTATTCTGATGTCCTCAAGGGTTGCGTCCTCAACAGGAACCTGACGCATGATATTTACAGTATACGTCTTGGACGATGTCTTGTCTTCCGACGTTACCTTAATTCTCAGAATGTTATTGCCTACTGCAAGATTTTCCATCTTGAACGATGAGCCGTTTGTGAAGTCTACTACAGGCTTCGAGCCCTCGTCTGATGAAATTTCAAGCTTGATTGAAGCATTATCACTCGCGAGAATCTTGGTAAATTCAACTGATGATACTTCACTGCCGACATTGATAGTATATTCCTTCTTAGGATCGTCCTTGTTGAATAATCTGTCAAGCTTAACGCTCGTTTCAGTATCAAGCTTAAGCAAGTCGGCTTCATCTGATAATCTCTTGACTGTCAGATAATATGTGTTAATCTCGTCAGTTGTCTTATCCCTTACTGCGATAGCGATTACCTGCGGGTCCTTTGACAGTGTCGTCGTTGTCGTGAACTGCTTCGGAGCCGATTCGCTGTCGGGCTCTAATTCCTTCGGCGATGTACCTACTCTCAGAGCCTTACCCTCCTGTAGGGTAATTATGCGAATTTCAGGTGTATGTGTCGCTTTGGCAGGTATGCCAATCTCATAATGAGTATCGTCAACCTTAACCGCGCCTATCGGGTTAGCGTACGGGATACTTGCATCTGTTACGAAGTGGTTTCCGTCAACATCCATTGAGATGCTCAGAATGTCGCCCGTTACCGCAATAAGCTTCAAGGTATAATCCTTGCTTATATGTCCAACCTGTGACTCGCTCATTGAAACATTGACATTAACCAGTGTTTCGTCAGCTGTCAGCGCAGGCATTACAAGTGATGCGTAAGCGTTGTCTGTAGCTGTTGCATCTGTTACGCCTGCTGCCGATATGGTTGTCGTTGCTCTCGGGTCGTCAGCCTTAGCCTTAACCGTCGGCGTCGAGTTCTTCGGAACATAAGCGATATATACGCCGTCCTTTTGAGCTACTGCTACTTCCTTGCCGTCATCACCGATGACAATAAGGTCTGCAAGATTTGCGTCTATAGGCGTGCGGTAAATATGAAGCTCATATGTCTTGATACCTATTGTTTCGCCGCTTTCGGCAACAATCGGGTTCTCACTCGTTACCTTAACCTTGAAGATGTTGTCGCCATAAGCAAGCTTCTGCTCCTTATTGATTTCAACGAAGTCGGATGATGTAATCTTACCGTCCTTGTCAAGGATTGATATAATTGTGCGCGCTCCCTCATGGTTATGCGACGCATAAGCGTACAAGTCAACTACATCAACATCCGACGGAACTTCCGTCTTGTATACAAGCTGGTCGTTGTCGAAGGTCGGGTCATTTCTGTCGAACTTCGGCGTCAGCTCATAATAGCCTGTTGATGACTTCGGATCTACTCCGTGGTCAAGAACCTTCAGCATTTCAAGGTCAGCATTTGAAGACGGGTCGTGAACTTCGATATAATATGTCTTCTTATAATGCGGAACTATCAGGTTAATCGGTATGCTGAAGAATTCGGGAATTTTACCGTCACTGAGCGTACTTACGTACTGCTTGATAAGTTCGTTAACGGTCTGAACCTTCTCTTCCTTGCCGTTAATCTGAATTCTCGGAGTATATTCGCTTACACTCAAATCGTTAGCTATTGCATAGTCTTCCAGCAACGCTCTCGTCTTTTCAGCTATCGCGTAAACATCGTAATCCGAATTGTCGGGCTGCGACTTGATGGTATAGCTCAGAACCGTCGGCTTGAATGTCATGTTGTGAAAATCAATATGATTATCCTTATCATCTTTCTTTGTAATGAACAAATCATCAAGCTGTACATCAATCGGGATATGCTTGATTACCAAGGTGTAATATACCTCGGGAGCTCCCGGGTTCTGCAGCGCTACCTGGAATACGTTGTCGCCGTTTTGAAGCTTAACGTGAGCCTCAAGATAGCCTGTGAAGCCGCTTTCAAAGTGCTGGTCAATCGTATGACCCGTAAGTTTAATCTTCGCCGTATCGAGCGCCGCGAATACCTCGACATGAGCTGTCGGATTATCGCCCGTCATGTAGGAGTATGCCTCAAATGCCGGACTGCCATTATACGTTGTCGATACCGCTTCATTGTCATTTACCAGTATACCGCGCAGGTTCTGGTCTGCCATCTTGCGGTCAATGCTTACATAATATGTCGTTATGTACTGCTTATGCTCGTTATATACCTCGATGGGAACAACTCTGTTCATTCCCTCGCCAAGACTAACCGTAGTCTTTACAAGGTTATTATCGTTTGTAACCTGTACATAATCCTGACCGTCAACCTTTAGCCAATAATGCGTACGCTTCAGCGGATTCGCAGGGTCATAATCAGGACTTGTCGGGTCAAGCTTACCCGGGTCTGCCATTGTAATCTTCAGATTTGCATCATTCAGATAGAACGGAAGCGGAGTGGGTCTCTTATAGTTATTCGAGTCGCCCTCTCTCTCTGCAAGCTCTGAATTAACCATGATGTTCAGGTCGTAGGTGTACTTATACTGAACGATGTAAACCACGTAATTCTGTGATACTCCCGACGGAGCCATTATAGTTACGGGAACCTTTGTTATCATGCTGTCCTTAGCAAGCTCTACATCGTCTATAAACGTTCCCTCAGCGCTGCTGATGTTAACGCCCTTAACCTTAACCGTAGCATATTCGTTGCCTGCGGAAATCTTAAGAACCGCCGTATCTCTCTTTTCGTTGTCAACCAGCGGGATAGATGCGATAAACGTTGTCAATCCCGTTACGGAAGCCTTTGTAAGCTTAACTTTCTCTTCGTCTATCGGATAATCAAGATAATCCTTATCTCTGATACCTACGTCTACGCTGTCAATCTGAGTTCCCTCAGGAGTATTGACTATTGTCAGCAAGTATTCCGAAGATGCGCTGTTAGTTCTTGAGTTAACTCTAAATCTTACGTTTATAGTGTTAAGCTCTAAGACTACAAAGCCGTTATCAGGGTCGTATACCGCGCCCTTATAGTCAGCGTCAGCGCCCTGCTTCTGCGGAGTTCTGAGCTGATTATTTGTAACGTCGTAGTATTGAACCGAAGCGTATGAGTCTGTCGGAAGAACATACGGGAATGCCGTTATCGAGTGCATCGGCATTTCTACACGGTATTCAACAACTCCGTTTACAATACCCGTAACTTCTGCCTCAACCTCTGTCGGCTTACCTGTGCTGTCTTCTGCCTTTACATATACTTTTCTTACGCTTGTGTCGTTCGACGACTTCTGAATTATAAGCGTATAATTCTGCTTCTTGCCGTCGCCCGCGGTTACTGTTGCCTTTAGCTTAATATCGTCAAGACCTGCCATTGATGTCTGGACATCCAAAATCTGCATGCCGCTGCCTATTTCTTCGTCCTCCAATGTATAGAAGGTAATCTTAGATGTGCTTGACTTCGTCTGCGACTTAATGTACGCCATTGTCGCGGACGGGTTGATGAAGCTTAAGTAGTTGTAAATATACGCGTTGAATATTGTCGGGTCGCTTTCCGTGCTGTTAAGCGAAGCCTTCGCGTAAGAGCTGTCAACTTCCTTAATGTTGCTTACGAACATATCAAGCTTCAAGTCATCTCTAAGCTCATCAGGAGCAAGCTTCTTAATAATAAGCTTTGTTACAGCTGTCTGGTCGGGTTCTCCTGTTGAGGTCAAATCCGACGAACCGACAACAATGTCAATCTCCATAGGCGTATCAAGGTCAATATTTGAAATATCAAGACCGTTGTACGTGTCTGAGCTTAAGTTGAAGAGATTATCCTTAATCTTTACATATTCCTTGCCGTCTGCAGCTGTTGCGACAATCTTCGCCAAATCCTCATCATTCGCAACGTCTATCTTGTAGACATACGGATTCTTCGGGTCTTCAAGCTGCGCTTCACGTCCGTTAAGCGTAAGCTTCTTAAGCTGTAGATTATTCGTCTTGCGGACAATCTTCAAGGTGTAGTGAAGCGGGTTGAGGTCTCCCTCAAAGCTCCATACCTTAACCGTGTAGGTCTGCGAATGTTCACCCTTATCGGATATATCGTCCTTATTCGGGTCGAACGGAACATTCAGACTAAGCGTCTTAGTCGTGGATACCGTATCCTCCCCGTCAAGCGTTATACCTACGCGGGCTGTCGGGAATGCCGCTTCAATCATAACCGGAACAGCCGTCTCGCCGTAAGTCGTTGTAAGAACTACCGGCTCTGCTGTTGTTATATCTTCCTCGATATACTGATAAAGCGCCTTCTTTTCCTCATCTGTACTGTCTTCATATTCCGGATAAGCCGTTACCGACTTAATCTTTCTGTTTTCGGAAATTCTCGTTACATTGATGAAGTATTCCTTGCCTTCGCCGGAACCTGAAAGCATTTCGTCCTGAGTTCTTATCTTGAACTTAAGAGTAATCGGCTCGTTCGGCGCCAGCTTTGAAAGCTGCGTCTGCTTTTCATGCTCTTCATAGTTACCCGAGTACAGCTTCGTGTACGGATCCCAAATATCGACACCCGCATGCTCGTGCTCTGCGATAACCTTGATGTCAAGCGTTGTTACGCCCATCGGAAGCGATACGCTGTATACGTTTGTAGCGTTTCCTTCTTCGTCCTTAACATTCTGAGCGTTTTCAACAAGGTTAAGAGTTCCGGGTTCGCCTACCCATACGCTGTGCTTTTCAACTGTAGTTCCTGCTTCCGCATCCTCTACGTCCTTAACTTCAACATTATTGTTGTCGCCGTTTGCACGGTAAACGTAAAGCGTATAATCCTGCTCAGTTCCGGATTCGGACGTAATCTTGAAGGCAATCTCACGGTTGTAGCCCTCTTCTGACTCATATTCTACATCGTCAAACAGATATTGATTTGGTACAAAGTACCTGTTTTCAGGATGTTTAACATCAGAGTTAATTATGTAGTCACCGGCATCGTCATCATAAATTGATGCAACCGCCGAATGATTTTCAGCCTGAACTTTTACATCTGTCTTTTTACCTGTCTGCGCCTTCTGATATTCACTGTCAGGGATATATGCCTTAAAGTACGGAGTCGGGTGGTCGTCATCTTCAAACGGACCAAGCGCGTTATGACCCATTACACTTACATAATCAACATTGGTATTGATTGACTGGATTTCTACTACCAATGTGTTTGTTGTTTCGTGGGCACCATCCTCTGATTTTACTCTGTAGGTAATCTCTTTTTTGGTATCATCCTTGCCTACAGGTATCAGAACACCTCTGATTTCACCGCCGTTTACGACATTGTCGCCCGTTACAACCGTATCATCATCGGTTGCGCCGATAAATTCCTTGTTGCTAAGACCGTCAGTCAAAATCGTAATCTTAGCCTTCGGCGATACGGTTTCAATATAAACTCTCAGATACCTGTTGCCTGAATTGTCTATTGTTTCCGTAGCCTCACTTATATAGAAGAAGTCTTTAATCTTCGGGCTCGTTATACCGTTAATTCTTGATGTTTCGTTTACAGATGTTCTTACGGGTTGTTCTCTGTACGCAACTCTCGTGTCCTCTGACAATCTGTAAACAATAATCTTATAATTATGCGTGTACTTTCTGGAGCCTGCCTGAACATCTCTGTCTGCCTCAGGAATGGATACAATGTTAATTTCAGTATCGGGTGTGTCCTCTGAAACTGATGCAGCCTTATTAACCTTAATCAGCAGCAGGTCGTCAGACGTTTTAGCCGGCGTGAAGTCATGTACACTTGTAATTCCATCCTTCTGGTCTGATACTGCGCTTATGTCAACAACAGGGTCATACGGCGTGGGAGCATACTCATGAGTATTGAAGTATACCTGCGGAGCAGCGTCGCGCGGTATACCGTAACGGTATACAAGCGTTCCGTCTTCCTGTACTTCGGGGTTCGTCAGCTTAACAAGATTATTCTTCTCTCTGCCGATATACAGGTCGATGTCTGCGTCTTTGTTCATATACTTCTGACCGATAAGCAGGTTATAAGTTCTCTTCGCGCCAATCTTTTCATCAAGCGTCTTGCCTTCATAGTTGTTAGCTATGCCGACCTGAAGTTTAACCATCGTAAATCCGCCGTCCGTGGAGATAAGCGGCATGTTTTCAGATATGTTGGAGCTCTGCTGCCAACCGCCGTTGCCGTCCTGAACGCCGTCCCATACGACTTCCTTATCACCCTTCTTGTAGTTTATAGCATAGCTTGCGGCGTCGTTGTCAAATTCAGCCTTTTCCTTCTCGTAAGCCGCCAAAGCCTGCTTATATTCACTATCGGACATGCTGCCCTTATTTGGCTTTTCAGGTTTTGTGAGATGACCTATTCTGACATAGTTGTTACTGTCTGCCGCGAATGCCTGCGCTATTGCGAATGCGTCTGTCATGGGGTCTAAGCGGATAATGAATGCTTCTTTTTCAGCGTTCCAGACAGCGTCCTTGAATACGCTTCCGCCGAACGGTGATACAGATACCTGCTTCAAGCCCATGTTAAGTCTGTTGATATTGATAACATGGAGCTTCGGTGTTCCGCCTGATGACGGTTCAACCCAGATATTGATAGTCTTTGTATCGTCCGTAACAGTAAACTCTTTATAGTTGTCAATGTGCCTGCTGTATTCATTCGTTAAAATCTTGACGTTCGCAAACAGCGTTTCTGTGATTGCCTCAATATCAATCTTTGTAACCTCCATCGGAAGCCATAGCTGATAATTACCCTTCTCGTCCTTAGCCGCAACAGCCTTTGCATCGGCATCATCATCCTTATACGTAGCCGTTACAGACTTAAGATTTGTGTTGCTGCTCTGCTTATAGATATACAGATAGCTTACTGAGTAAGTATCAAGGTCAGCCGCCTTTGTCTTAATTTCAAAGATTGTAAGTTCCTTGCTGTCAAGCAGAACATTCTTTGACTCCCAAACACTTGTGTTAGCTGATGACGGATCCGGAGCATTATCCTTACCCGCGCTTACAAGCGTGTATTCGTCATTCGCCTCAATCTTGATGTCAACCTTAGTCTCATTCTCGAACGGAGCGTTTTCAGGATTATCAAGTTTTACGTAATAAATCGGTGCTTTTGTGCCCTTTTCTTCGTCAATTACTTCTTCAACCGGTGTGGGGTTATAAACATGCTCACCATAAGTAACTGTTACGCCGTTCTCCTTGATAGAGTCATCTATGCTCTTTCTTGACAAGTGAAGTACGAAGTGGTCAACTACTGTTTCACCCGTCTTAACATCAATCGGAATATAGAATTCCTTGATTGCTCTGTCGAGCTTGTATTGAGTAATCTCGTGAATATTCGTTGAATTACCCTTATTAGCAATATCAACAACCGATGTCTTATTAACTGTTTCAGTCTTGATTGCTATATAATCAAGCTCTTTGCTTATAGTATAGTTATAGGAGTTCTCGTAAATATCCGTAACATCCTCATAACCGTCTCCTATCAGGCTTCCGCCTACATTCTGAAGCGGATCAACCTTTACATACTTAAGACCTGTATGATATTCTGAAGGCTTAAGAATTAGAGTATATTCCTCTGTGGACAGCTTATTGCCGTTAGTTACGATAAGCTTATATGTTGTCGTAACGCCGATATTTGCAGGCAATGCGCTGTTCGTCCACGCAATACCGTCCATAGCCTCAGCAGGAACTTCGGTTCCGCTTTCATCCTTAACAATTACTGTTCCCGAAAGCGGTGTGAAGATTGCGTGTACGCTTGATATATCCTTGCCGATTTCAGCAACATAAGTGTTGTTGACTCTCGGAATTTCTACCAAGCTTTCGCTGTCTTCGCCAATCTTTACGGACTCAAGTCCCGCTACAGCAGGTTCTTTAACGATTACGAGCGTATGCTTTTCCCACTCGCCGCTTGTAGCAGTGATAACAAACGGAATTTCTGTTTTATCGTTTATAAGTCCGCTGATAGTACCCTCGTACTCACCTGTATATGAGCCGTTCTGAATTGCGATATTCGCATACGGATTCTGAGCCTTAATGTAAATCTTTGCCGAGTTCTTAGAAGCTCTTATGTAAACAATATGTTGACACTGTTCCTCTTCTTCTTCAAACAAGCTTATCTCGTCTGTTTCCATTTGAGATGTTTTTCTTGTTACCTGAAGTACCGGCGATGAATTCTGCGGCATATACCAAATATCATCAAAATCCCATCCGGCGTAGGTTGACAACGTATTCATGTTGTTCAGCCATACCGCGCTGTTATTATTTAATGTATTATTCAGAATATCATCATTTACATCCTGAGCAACAAACTTCTTCGGAAGTACTGTATGCGTAAAGGTTATTGAACCATCGCTGGTTACTGCTACCGCACCCTTCCAGCCTGATGCTGAATCGGTATTCGCTGTGCTGTACGCATACTTGATTTCTCCTGTTGCTGCGTTATCCGTTGCAATTCCCGCTGCTGACTTTTCGCTTATCAGCTTTGTAAATGTTATATAAACATTCTGGATTGTACCATTGTTTACACTTGCAAAACCTGCCGCGTTTCGACCTGCAATCTTACCGCTTGAAATTGCAATCTGCTCAATTGTACCGTTATTTACTCCGGCAATACCGCCAACGTTATCGATACCCTCCGAACCAATCTGATTCGGCAGAACCATCATATTTTTAACAACGCCGCCTTCGCCAATCTTTGCAAACATTCCCGCATAAGCATTGCCGTCTACTGTCTTAGCTGATGATACGGTAATATTTGAAATTGTATGACCCTGACCGTCAAGAGTTCCTGTAAACGGATGCTCTTCACTGCCTATAGGACTCATCGTCATAATGTCGTTTCCAACCTTGAAGTCTATATCCTTTGTTATGATATAGTGCTTTGTCAAGCTGTCTGCATCGTTTCCGATACTCATTAGTCCGACTGCCGATGTAATCTCAAACGGATGCTCTGCGCTTCCGTCAAGGATATCCAAATCTGAAATATCTGCATCGCCAACCTGACCCTTAATTGTCGGATACTGACCTGCATACAATACCCATGTGTTGTCGAAATCCCAATTTATGAAGGTTTCTTCTCTCTGAAGCTTATCGGGAAGAACCGATGCGCTGTCATAAACATTATTATTACTGTCTATCTTCAGATAAATCTCATTCGGAATTATCGTATATGAGCTCTGAACCTTACCGCCTGTCTTATTGCCAACGGTTATTCCCGCTATACGGGCATCCGGTCCTTCACTTGACGTTGTTGAAATCTTGCCTACGCTGTATGTATTTTGGATAGTGCCGTAGTTAAATCCTGCGATACCTGCCGCATACTCAAGCGACTCTATATTCGCCTTATTGTATGAGTTCATGATTGTACCGCGGTTTTCACCTGCGATACCGCCAGCCATATATGATGTGCTAATCGAACCTGATGATACAGCTACCTTGTTAATTTGAGCGCTTGTATCATTCTTACCGGCTACTGCACCTATGAACTGCGCTGACGTACCTGATACATAATCAATCTTTACGTTTTCAAGCTTGAAGTTCTCTATAACACCTCTGTTCAAACCAAACAGACCATACGATCCGCTCGTCTGCGATGCGTTAATTGTCAGGTTCGAAATTGTATGTCCGTTACCCTTCAATTCGCCCGTAAACGGCTTCTCAGGTGAACCTATCGGTGTCCAATTGCTGATTTCCGAAAGATCGATATTTTCCTTAATTACATAGTAAGCGTCAAGATGCTCATTCATCTTCTTGAGGTCTTCCGCTGTTTTGATTTCATAAGGATACTTCTTTGTACCGTCAGGCTCCTCAGGAGCGACTGTCTCGCCGCCGCCGCAGGAAGCATCTGCCGCCTTATATTCGTCTTCTGTTCCTCTTTCGGCAATAACCATCATTACCTTAGTGTTATTGCTTTCCTTAACAATTGTCAAATCATACTGACTGCTCTTTGAGCCGCTTCCTAATGCGATATGGAACAGATTTTCCTTTTCCATATCCGGAATATCCTCAACAGTAAGCTGTGATTCAGCCTCACCCAGAAGCGTATTAGAGCCGCCCTTTTCTCTGACAAGACCTATCTTTACATTATCACGCGCAACAATTGAAATGCTTACGCTTTCATCGCCGTTCGGGATTGATGTGAGATAATTTCCGTATTTATCAGGTGTAAGGATTGTGTACTCATCCTCATTCTGACGTTTCAGCGATACGGTTGACAAGCTCAGCGCAACAGGCTTCTTAACAAGCTTAACGATTTCTTCCGTCACATTCTCGTCACCGTACGGATATGAGTAAATCTTAACACGTACATTTGTCTGCGTTCCTGTGAGGGTAACCGTTTCTGTCTTTTCGCCTGCTTCGGACTCGCCGTCTTCAATTTGAACCTTAGCGATTTCGCTTTCGGCTACAACCTTAACGTCTGCCACCTTCGCGTCATACGGTACTTCGTACAGGTAACCCTCGGGAGTCTTTACAATCTTATTGCCGTTTACATAAACTTCCTTGGAACCTGTGTTGTTTCTTATAATGTACAAGGTATAATTTGCGGTCTTTGCGCCGTTGCTCGACGCTACCGTAAATTCAGCCTTTGTCACATCGCCCAGAATGTTGTATGATACATTCAATACGCCGTTTTCAGATGTATTTGAACCAAGCTGTACAACCGCGTCTTCATTTGAAGCGGTAATTGTAAGTATGCCGTTTGTGATAGAGCCGTCAGCTCTTACCGCATAGACATTCGACTTGAAGTCAAGCTGCTGAGCCTTAACCTCGTCAAATACAACGCTCTTCAAGCCTGTGTCTGAATCCTCGGCGTACTTGATAACAACCTTATACGGTTCGCTCTTAACCTTGCCGTCATAGCTTGTTATAACGAAGTTGAATACTGTGTCCTCAACATCGTTGAGCTTGAGATTTTCAAATACATAGCCGTGGCTGTTATCGCTTTCAAGCATTGTGTCAAGACCATAACCCGTAAGCTGAACCTTAGCCATATTTCCTACAGGAATTATTGACAGGTCAACAGGATTACGTCTGTTTACAATAGCTGTATATGTGCGGTCTTCCTCGCTTACTTCAGCATCCTCAAACAGCTTAATATCAGCCTGTGTTTCTTCACCCGCAACAAGCTTGGTCTTGTTGAGGTAAACTGTCTTAACGTCTACATTTTCGTAATCTCTGTATACGAATAATGTGTAATTCTGCTTAACTGTTCCTGATGACGACTCAATTGTAAACTTAAATTCATTTACAGTCGAAACATCGGGTTCATCAAGAGTTCTGTCTGTGCCAAGCTCTGCCGTATTAAGCTCGCCCACGCTTACATCGGGAGTACCTGTGTCCTTGTTCTCCAATGTAATCTTAGCAATACCGCTTGATGTGCGGATTATAATTGTCGCAGGGTTCTTGCTTGACGGCTCTGCCGATGTATAAGCCGACGGAATTGCAACCTCATAAATTGTCGGGTTGTTCTTGCGTGTAACCGCTTTTATTCCGTTTACAATAACTTCGCCGATGTCGGTATTGTTGCTTGTCTTATAGATGTTTACGCTATATGTCTTCTTAGCGTTCGGTGTGCGGATATCGTCAACATAAAGCTGTGAATGAAGCTCAACGGTGATTACCGTTTCTTCTTCTGCGGACAGCTTATAAGCCTTATCCTTCCACTCGTGCGAGTACGGAGCCGAAAGCGCCTTGCCCGCAACATTTACAAGCTTCGCACGTTCATTGTTAGCCGTAACAATTACCGATGCTTCCGACGTATCTGTCGATACTGCGAATGTGTACTTCAAGCCGTTTGCGATAGGCGTGCTGTTAACATCTTCATTTACCTGAACATCTTTTAATCTCAGGTCGTCAGATGTACCCTTCATTAACAAGTAATGGTTGGTAGTTGCGCCCTTATCATTCTGCGGCTTAACTATAATTCTGAAATATCTCTTGCCGTCTATTGCAACGC
>CAZBXN010000026.1:0-3304 GCA_964496015.1 uncultured Lachnospiraceae bacterium
TTATCTCGTTTAGTTCTTAATAACTATAATTACACCCGAAACGAGCGAAGCGAGGCTTAGTTCATGATTTGTTTTAACAAAAAAGTTTGACAATTCTAAAAAAACGCGTTATACTTATCGCGCGTAATATAGAAAGTGAGGTGTTTATATGATAGAGATTACGGAAGACGGAACGCGTCTTATTCAATCGACGCGCCGCATAGGAAATACGACATATATTGTCAAATCCGCTATCAAAAAAGATGCGGAAAAAGTAATACTTAAAAAAATCGAAAAACTGATTAAAAACGATATTGAAAAAATGTCAAAATAATGAACAAATGAAAAAAGTGTATTATATTGTTATATAACCGCTTTTATAGGAGAACACTACAAATCGCATAAAATTAAATTTTTCAAGACAGAACCAAACAATGCTATAAATACAAAAAACAAGATGCATCGTCATCTTGTTTTTGATATTTATTCTTCGTCATCCTCAGAAACTACACCCTCAATCATATTCGTTACAATTTCATTCAGTTGTGCCGCATTTTGAGAGGTGATAATAGACTTGCCCGTCCTATCTTCCAAAGCCTTTCGTGCTATACCTGCGACCTCACCGCCCCTTTGAGCGACATTTCGATTATCGTCAAATGTTTTCGGCTGTTCGGTTTTTGATAATTCTGTTGTACTGACTTCCGCTAACATATTGAATACAATTTCTGCTGTACTCATATTATCGCGCAAATTTTCTTTGGTTAAGCCTTTAAGTTTTTTATATTGACGAGTATTCATTCCAGACCACGCTCTTGTTATTTCATCAGTGAGAATTGCGTATTCCACACCTTTTGAAACACCTCTGTTTTGCCATTCGTCCGTAAGCTCTTTTCTTGCCTGTATAGCTTGTAGTCGCTGATTTATCCACTCTCTTGAATAACCTTTCTTTTCATAGGTATCTAACGCTCTGTCAATGGAAAGCTCGGGGTCAATGGTTTCCTCTATACGCTCTTTGCCAACCTCTGCAAGCCATATCTTGAACGGCTCTGCTTTAGGTGATGGAATAGATTGAATTATACGCAAAAGCTGTGCGGTATCGGCAACATCTGTAAGGCGTTTTTTTCCGTCAGCGGCTGTCATTTTCAACTGCTTACAATTTGTAAGCAGTTCATTTGCACCCTCGTCTTTAAGACGCTTCTTTAATACTGCCCAATATGTACTTGCATTTCTTTGTGTCGCTTGCTCGGTCAATACGCCGACCACATCAACAATAGAAAAATACCATTCTTCGTTTTCTTCGTCCCACGCTGTACGGATTTTTTTATCTTCAAATAATTGTATTTTATCATTATCCATTCCATTAACCTCCGATTTATTTATATTCTAATTATAGCAGAATGTATTTACAAAAGCAATCTGCAATCAAGGAAAAAACAATGTATTTATAAAAGTTATGCAGAACAAAACACTTTATATTTTGTGTAAAACTTGCTTTTATACAAAATATAAAGTTCATAATAAAGTTTTTACAAAAACTTTATTACCAAAAATTGCTTTAATTTACAACGAAGTTTGAATCAAATATTTCAGCATAGTTTTATCCACAAAGTTTTACTAAACTATACCTGTCATAATTATTTTAAATTGCAAAATTTACAGGCGTTATTGTCATATAATATTGTCCTAATTATTGATACAGTATTGATATAAATGAGACATTATTATGTTTAATAATTACGTCTCAGATTAAGCGTCAGAATGACGCAAAATCCGTGTATGATATTTTTGTTTTTGAACGAATAGGGACGGTATAAAAGGCAGCGATTAGTGCCTTTTTTGCGTCTCGTATGAGTGAGCTTTTGAAGTTCTGTTTTTAATAATTTCATTGAAGCAGAACTTTATATCATACACGGATTTTAGACAGCGTGAAACGCTGTCATGAGCACCCCGAACGTAATCACCATTGCGTGAGGGGCAAGAAGCACCGAAGGGGCTTCGCAGTAATAGGTTCCGCCGGCTATGCCGGATGCAACTTGTGACGACTTGTCGGAACAACGTTGCACCAGAACTTCTTATGCTCTTTTATTGCTTTACCGCGAAACTGCGCCCGAATGAGGGCAAATGAAGCGGAGACGGCTTGTGCGTTAGTCAACTCGCGTTGCCGATGTACCGATTTTGGGGTGATTTTTTGGCAACTCAGTTGCCGTTGTCAACTCACCCCTTAAATGTGCTCATTTATGAGGTTTCTTGATATGTCAATCGGCAACTGTTGGAGCATTGTCTTGGTGCGCTAAGTAACATTGCGTTGCTTCAGTGTACCAAAGGCAATCGCGACAATAATTTTGATATTATATTTCACTATACGAGCTATAATTCTGCGCCTTGTTTCGTGTCCATAAGGCACATTTTTTAAGCACATTATTTCAGAATTGTATCGAATATTTCGGCTCTCATTTCGCAGCTATAAGCTGCATTATTGAGAGCCATCTTTTATTCGTATAGGGTATTTTAATTTCGGTAATAAATTAACCGTTTTAGAATTTGTTTCGCGTTTTCAAAACGCATTGTTAAAATTCATTTATTTCTTAATTTTGAGATAATTTAAAAGATTAGCTCAACACAAAATGTTTTATATTTTTACACGATTTAAAAATGATATATCCATCATTTTTAACGCAGTTTAGGTATGCTTATTTATTTCGCAACGACAAAAAAATCTCTCCATGAATGAGAGAGTTACAATGTATCTTTTGTTGCGTTTTACCATAAAGTTTGATGGATAACTTCCCCTCATTATCCGGCATTTTGAAGCAGTTGCTTTTATGTAATTTACTCGCTTAAAAATTGCTCTTACTGCTGTTTTTTGAAACGACTTTAAAAACGATTTTTGGTTAGTAAATGGTCGATAAATGGTTAATGAGTGGTTGATAAATGGTCGATAAAATGGCATTTTATTTGCCGCTTGTAAACCAATTTTGGTAACAATCAGTTTATCATATTTTTAAACAAAAAATTTCCAAAATTTCTCTTTAAAAACTTGTTTTTTATGGCAATTTGGAGTATAATATATATGAAAAATAAAATAAATTTTTAAAGCATAATAGCTTGATATTGAGACAAAAATTTGAACCGGATTAGGAGGATGAATTATGTTGTCGGATAAATATAAAATTGATGAAAATAGCGGCGTAACGCGGGAAGAAGTTGAAGAATTTCTTGCTATGGGCGGTGAATTACCGGAATATGACCCTAATCTTGACGCTATTCAAAAGATAACACCTGTTGCTGATACAACAGCCGCAAATCTTGAAAAGGATACTGTGAG
>CAZBXN010000026.1:3343-16705 GCA_964496015.1 uncultured Lachnospiraceae bacterium
CCTGAAAAAGAACGGTATAGTTTTATAAAAGATTTTCCTACAGCTATTGTTAGAATAGCGCAAGCAGAATTTCCAAATGCAAAGACGCAAACTGATGCTCTCGTAGCTTATATATTTTGTAATTGTCCTGATGTTGATATGAGTAATGAGGCGATTCTTGCTATTACTGACGCACAGAAGGACTTGATATATGGCTATGAAAAGAGCGCGTTCAGCGAATTTAATTCAAGGCTTCAGGCTTTGGCTAAGAAGTCAGACAATATATCGAATGACATATTTATGCTGAGAACTCTTATAGGATATATGCTGTATGATTATCTGAATATCGGCAATTCCGGACATAATTACATACCGGGAAATGGCAGGAATTTCGATATAACCGACAAAGGAAGGTTTCTTGATTTTCTTGACGATATGGAATTAGCGAATAAAAAGCTTAAGGAACAAGTCAATAATAGCAAAGGCAGTCCGACGCTGTGGTAATCCTTTGAGATATAATGATTGAAAATACAAACTAATTATTGCTGTAAAAGGTGTAAATCTAATAGGTTTACACCTTTTTTAATACATATAGTATAAATGCAAGCTATCTGACTTCTGCGCTGCCTATTATTACTCACATCTTCTTAATATTTTGCATTCTTTCGCGCCGAGCCATCTCAGTTCGACATTCCGCTTCGCTATATTGCAGCAGAATATTGTCATCACCCCAAGCTTGATTATGCGCATTTAGAACCGTTTGCGCTTGTCTGCGATTATCCGCATGGATAAATCCGCAATATGCAAGACTATCATATTTCTCGCCATAAGCATAAATGTGTCTGTTTCCCTTTTTGGGAGAATTATAATGGTGGTAATCATACATTGTTTTGTCCTCCTATTTGTCTTTATTTTTCATACATTACACCCGCAGTATTTTCAAAATAAATCTTTTATGTTATTCACGCTTTTCATTGGGAACTGAGCAAAAAAAGTCCTCATATTAGGAAGAAACTCAATCAGAGATATGACATATAATATGGATAACAAAAACGGTTTTATTTTGTTATCTAATTTTGTTATCTCAATAAACGGTAATAATGTTGAAACCCGCATAACTATGCCGTTTATTGGCATTTTTGAGTAGCAATTCTGAGATAACAAAAATTTTTGAATTTTGTTATCTAACTTCCTTTTTTATCATATGGTTTTGAATTTCTTTGTGTATATTGCATAAAAATAATGAATTCGATAAATGATTTTTTGACATTCGACTTATGACCAGCTACTAAAGAAATCTTCATAAAATTTTTAAAAATTTGATAATAAAATTGATAAATTTGAAAAATAGGTTATGCAATGGGTTATGCACAAATCTGTAAAAATATGTAATAAAATTACAAAAAATAGGTAAAATCGACATAAAATCAATCAATTTAGATAACAAAATTGAATTTTTGAGATTTTCTGAGAAATGGCTTAACTACGCCATTTGTAGGACTTTTGATAAAATTTAGATAACAAGAGATAACAAAAATAACAAAAATTTTGTTATCCGACAGAAAAGGGAATATTAGTAGAAAAAAGGTCTATTTTTAGGTTATATTGTATAAAATATGCATTAAATTTATATGTGTATGTTGTATATTATGTATAGTCTATAAATTTAGATAACAAAAATGACAAAAAAATTATATAAAAACTTACGTATATGAGTTGCGTAGAATTTTTCGAAAATATAATTTTTATAATAATATTGAAAAAAGTTACGCAGTTACTATATATAAAAGTTTTGGAAAAAATTTTGTTATTTTTGTTATCCCACTTATACAAAGTTATACAAAAGCCGCAAATCTTACATAAAAATTTTTACTTTGAAATTTTACGCATTTACCGCGTCATTTTTCAGCTTTAAAAAAATACGCACCGTGATGGCGCGTAAATTTGCTAATTAGCTATATAATCAAAGTTCAGCATACGTTGTAACCAACGCAGCCGCTTTGTCGGGTAGCTTATTTATTTACTCAATTCAACCCCCGAAGGATTACGTTTCTCTTTACCCCACCCTGTACGTAACCATTGATATATTATTGTTTGCGTCTGAGAAGCCCAAAATGGGCGAAATTAGCTCGAAAATATATTTGGGTATATAACTGTCGTTTTTAACGTTAAATTATTTTTAGAGCTATTTTAACGCGTTTTCACAGAGAATGCAAATCATAAGGCGACAGCTTGCTGTTACTGAAATGCATGAGCTGCTTGCAGAGGCTCTTGACGCGGCGATTGCCGCTGAAAAAGAACTTGGTAAACAATTATATGCGATTGAAGACCTGAAAAAGAACACACTTACTTCTGCTGATTATCAGCACGGCGATAATGCTGACTTTGGAAGCATTATTGAGTCGGCTAATATAGCTAAAGCAAAAGCTGTTTCGAAGCCAAACGCGTTTGCTAATATAGCAAGTGATAGAGTGGCTCAGCTTGAAGCTTTGACAAGTCAGGCTATGATAGGCAGAGGACTTATCTCAATGGTCGACAATATTGAATATGATTTTACCGAAGCAGAGACAGAGAAGATTGATGAGCTTCGAGACCTTATTGAAGAAAATAAGCAAGCAGACGCAGAATTTACAGCGAAAACGCCGTACGACGTTGATGAAACGATGTATCGCGACGCTATGGATACGAATATGTACGGTGTGACTGTTGAAGAAGATTTGGATGAGCTTTCATTTTAAGCAATGAAATTGTGAAAGGAAATGAGTTATGTTATGAATAAAAAAAATTTGATAATCGCCGCGGGCAGCGCTGTTTTAGGTGCAGCTGTAAGTGTGCTATTACAGCACAGCAGTATTTCAAAGAAACATTTGTCTTACAATTCGTCTTTAAATGACGTGTCAGATGATGCTGATAATATTGCACAAAACACTGTCGAAAAATACGGAGAAGAAGCTGAACCACATTGGCCGTCGGAATTTCAGCAGGAATGTGAGCCAAATGAAACACAATGTGAGGACAATAGCAGTACAACGGCTCCGGAACGTGCGCGAAATAGAAAACGGCTTGATTATACATTGTGCATGTCGAAACACCCTTCTGATGTTGTGTTAAGCGAACTCAATGGCAGATGCAGCATAAGAGAAATGGCATGGATATTTGACGTAACAGAGGGCGAAATCAGGAATTGGCTGACGAATTTAAATGTCAATGCAAACGTTGCAATACATAGCGGTCGTCCGTCAACGCGGCCGTCGGACGAAACGTTATTATGGTTAGCAAAGGCGCGATATACAAATGATGATATCGGTAAATTATTCGGTGTTATGCCGAAGACTGTTTGCCGTTGGCTTACAGCGATACGGAAGCGGAATTCATGTTGACGCGAGGTTTTGTATGATGCAAATTTTAGGAGTTATATTATTTATTGCGCTGCTGGTTATGATTGTAGCAATCACGACGCGTATGTCACTCAATGACGCGAAAGCAAATAAATGCAGTAAATATATCGTTAATAAATTTGCATTGAATAGTGTTTCGCCAAAGCTTGGTGATATGATTCATTATCATGAGGTTTATGATGATATACGGTATGTTATAAAAAATGAATAATGAAATCTTTATGTCCTAATATATTGACCTGAAACTAAAAAAGTGCCATCTGCAAATAGCAAATGACACTGTGTAAACTCTGTTAAACTGTGTTTGATTATATATCAAACCTGAAACTTATACACTTATTATATCAGAGTTTATCACAATAGTCAATCCATTAAATAAAGAAAAGAGCATATATATTGAATTATTCGGATTTTGCTGCAGTTTTCATTAAGCATGCAATTAAAAATCCAGCACTTGCACCAAGCATAATACCCGCTATAAACATAAAAACACCTCCTTTGTCCAGTGTATATACAAAAAGAGATGCCGCATAGCGGCACCTCTTTCATCAGTAAACTTTGAATTTCTAATTCAAGATTTCATTTGTTTCTGCATAAACCCATATTCCTCAGCATTTGCATTATCCATACAAGCGCCGCAGTAATACGGAATATCGTGCGTTTCTGTATTGGGAAACTTCTTTTTGAATACTGAAATAGTCTCATCATCCCCTTGCTTATATCCGCATTTTTTGCAAATCAAGCAACCGTTATCCTCTTCTATTTCTGTTCCAAAGTTCAGAAAAGCTATAATTTTGTTTATGTAGTCATCATCGTTATATTTACACGACAAAATTTTCCTGTCGTTGCTTTCTCCTACGCATACTGTTACTTCTTCATTATATATCTGAAGCGAGCATTCTTTATGCATAGCAGCAACAATAGCTAAATTGCCTAATTGTAACATTATATCGTCCTCCTCTGTATATTTGATTTAAGAATGATTCTTCCTCAGCTTCCACATACCACGGTCGGTATGCAGAAAATATTTAGGATTGCACTGCAATGTCTGGCGTATTTTCTCTCTCCACCATTTATTTTGTCTTGCTTTGCACTTTATTATTTCCATTTTATATTTCTCCTTTTTTTGTAGTAACAGTACACCCGCAATAGCTTTTTGTATCATTCTGTAAAAGAAAAAAGTTCCCTCTATAATGAGGGAACAATATCACGCAGTAAACATTGGCACAATAATTACAGCACCAAGTAGAAATGTATTGAATATCATTAACATAAGCGCTATACTCCGACAGTTCAATTTCTTATTTTCGGATATTTTTGTCAATGAAATTAAACCTAATACACCTGTAATAAATGCGAGTGTGCATATTAGAGTTAACATTACGGGTATCATGTAATCACCTCTTTTTTGCATATTTGTGTTTCATATGATAGCCGAAAATTCATAAGTTTCCTATATCATTCTTACCGCGAAATAATGTTTCTTCATTCATTGTCAGTCTTTCTATTTCACATCATTTCTTAACGGACACCATTTCGGCGCTGTTTTATCTTCCATAATTTCTTCAACTCTGTTTTTACCAAATTCAGAAATTTCCATTCCGTGGTTTGTAGGATAATACGTTGTTACAGCCCATGTCAGGCAACGTCCTCTTGGTGTTGCCATACATCTTGCGCGGGCAATTTCCTTGTAATCATTATCTTCTTCATAGCCGATTTTTAAGTAGCTGCAGCCTTTGCATTTCATTAGTGTCACTCCTGTTTCAAATTTTAATAGCTTTATTTTTGTCTCAATTTGTCGTATATTTACTCTCGAAAAAAATACGCCCCGTAAAATAACGGAACGTATTTTTTATTATTGTTGTAGTGTTGCTGTGTAATGACAGCACGTTACACCTTTTCGTATTTTACCGTCAAGCCAAGAGCTTCGGCGATATAGCGTACGGGCACGCAGGTGCGTTCATTCTTGAGCGTAGCAGTTGTGTCCATTCTCGTATCAACACCGTTGACAGTTATAATATCACTGTTGATTGCAATCGTAATGAGCTTACCGTTACCGTTTATAATAGCTGTGCTAATCCTGCCGTCCCAGTTTACATCACAGTTAAACGTTTCAGCGACAGCGCGGACGGGAATTTGTGTACGACCATTTCCGTCAATGAACGGCTGTACATCAGGGAATTTTACGATTTTGCCGTTAACTGCAAGCGTCAGAATACCGTCTGTGTCGAATACATACAGTGTGTTTTCGATATTTTGTTCACGTTTTATGCTGTTGAGTTTTTCAACAGCTTTCGGCGGAGCAGTAGGAACAGGCGTCGGTGTAGGTGTTGCAACGGGAGTTATGACCTGTTCAACGAAGCCATGTGTAATGCCGTCATCACCTGTGTATGGCTCGCCGACTACTTCATTGTGACGACCTCTTACGTAGCCTGTGTAATTGCAGGGCAATTCGTGAAGCGGAATAGGTACGTTCATATTGATGTCTTCTGCTTTGAAGAAGTCTACGATTTGAGGAACGTCAGTTCCGTTAACAGCCTTGTATATTTCATTTTCAAGACGCCAATATTCATAGACATAGTTCTGGTAGAATGTACCCTTTGCACGGGCAAGTCCTTCTGCCGGAAATCCGTGACTGTTGGGGCAATAGCCTCTGTCGGGATTTGAGTCGTTATTTTTTGGGCAGCGTGGCACATAACAGGTGTTATTTTTGTAACAGTTGATGTAATAGTCATCTTTGTTTTCAGTGACAGCTTTTAATGTACGATGCTGTTTTGTAATGTAATCATTTAAGTCATCAAGAATAAGCTCTTTTGTCGTAGTACGACCCATTACATTTACAAGTTCATCTTTGACAAAAACATATTCTTCGGTGCCGTCAAAAAGACTTTCACTGTATGTTCCCCATGACATTGATTTGTGGGCAAATACGCTTGATGTGCAAGCCAGCAATAATGCTGAAATCATTGCAAGCAACATTATTGTTTTAAATAATTTCTTCATGATTATCAATCCTTTCTAAATTTTAATTTAATATATAATGTGTTTATGATTATTAATAAACACATTCACAACTACCCTCGAAAACGCGATAGCGTTTTTAGTGCAAATAAAATACATATATATTTTGGATAATAATGTTAAGAATTATTAGCTTTATATTGTATTTTATCATCTTTATTGTTAATTGTAAATAAAATTGTAAAATTTTTTTATAAAAACTCTTGATTTATGGTTATTTTTTTGGTATAATATGAATGTAATGAAATTTCTTACAAGCATTACAAAGAAAAAATTAAATATTCGATATTGGCTATTTGTGTGGTGCATGTCGTCGATTAATGAACGGGGTGGCAAATAGAAATATAGATTTATGTTCTGTGTTTCTGTTTGCCATTTTTTTATTAACAGGTAGTTATGTATCGAAGGAAAGGAGAACAGTAAACAATGCTTAAGAGAGGAAAGGAGAATTATAAGACATGATGAAAAATAAATTAAAGCGTGTATTAAACGGAGCGTTAGCTCTCGTAATGTGCATGAGTACATTTACGGCGGTTTCATATGTAAAGCCTATGACGGCGGATGCAGCGAACGGAAATCAGGAATGGTATAATCCGGCATTAAGATGGAAAGAAACAAAGAATTATCGTGAGAATATTCTTATTGCAAATTCTGTTGTAAGCACGGAAAACCAACATTGTCAAAATGCAGAATGTCCGAGTAATCGCATTGATGGTTTTAGAGCATTCTTAGGAGGTTACACCTTTTATCCGGTGCGAGCTTATAAAGACGGTGATAAGTATAGAGAGAATATCTGGGAAGATACAGACGGTGATGGATATAAAGAATGTATTGGTAATATTCTGACATATACTTTTGAAAAGTATGGTATTACTTATTATTGGGCTGATGAGAAAAATAAGCAAGGTAAGTTGCCTGATACCAGAGTGGTAACAAGTGAATTGGTGGACGATGAAGGTAAATGGGTGGGAGGCGGTAACAATACCGGTACACATGTATCCATGACCCAGTTTACTACGTATCGTGTACCTGAATATACAGCTACCGGTAAATCGTATATGAAACAAGGCGCCAGTAAATATGGTTATAGTTCGCCTGTTTCTAAAGAAAAATGTCCTACACGTAAAGATGCGGCTGATTATTTTGGTGTTGACCCTGATGATGTTATTTATCTTGAGCGTTGTGTTACAAAAGGTAATGCTGAAGGATACGCCGAGAAATGGGGCGAAGGTTATGCTGCCGTTGGCTATATGAGACAATATACAGAGGACGGCAAAGTAAAAGAAGCCTTTATGCCTGATTGGAAAATAACGTCACCTCGTAAGGGCGGTCAATATACAGGCTGTCATTTTACAGCAAGTTACTGTAATTCCTGCGGTTTATGGGGTACAGCTGATAATGATGTATCCAATACGCAGATAAATAACTGTTCATTTATGCTGAATGAGTGTAAGGTTGTATATCCCGGTGATACAGGTGTTAGTTATGGCGATGATACAGCTCTTGAAAGCCAAACCGGTCTTGAATGTGAAGTAAGCCGTACATATGCTTCTGAACCATATAATGCAGATAATCAGTATCATAAAGTGCTTGATGCTACATTGCCTATGTGCTTATATTGTTTCGGAACGCCTGCTGTGGAAAAAGAAGAACAATATCATTTTCATAAACATAGTACGCGTATAACAGGCGTTGATGTTGTATCACCAAATGCAATAGCTATCAGGCGACAATGTCTTGCTGATTCAAGTATAGGTAATCATCATAAGCTTGTCGGAGTCGATGAAGACGGAGACGGTAAAAATGATAAGTTTATAGATGAAAATTGTTCTACATTTAACCGATATACTGAGCGATTTAAAACTGAGGGAAAGCGAAGCGTTGTCACAAGAGATGCTGCGGACCCGATAGGTATTTCAGGTTGTGGATATGAAGAAACTAATTATTACACAGCACTCAAAACTGTTCAGGATTATATCGGAGTTGTCGACGGAAAAGAACATTATGTTAGTTTTAATGGCGAAGAAGTTGTTAACAGTGGGGATGGATATTTTATAGGTAACGAAGATAATAATGAGCTTGAGGCGACTGTTGAATGGTTCAGTGATGCAGCGAGAAAACATCCTTGTGACCCGCCTCATAAATTAGTATCAGGAACATCGACTGCTTATTATACAATTACGTATAAGTTGCCGTGGTCATTGCGAAAAGGTATTAAAGGTGAAGTTACAGAGGAAAATAAAGACGCAGCTACATCAGATGCGTTTATAAATAAGAGCGACGCTGATAAAGAAATTGTATATAACGGCATAGCAACTGTAACTCTTGTTCCGCAGAATTATGCAAACGAAGATGGTACAATAAATCCAAATTATGCAGGTAAAGGTCCATCAATAACAGATACATTGCTTGGTAATTTGACTTTTGGACAGACAGGCAATTTATCAGGTGTTTCTGGTTCAGCAGGAATAGACGGAAAGAAAGTTGCAACATATGATGCTTATGAGCCAAGCTGGGATGACCATATTGGTGCATGGGTTATTGAAATGGGCGATTGTAATAATTCTGGCACTAAACATAAATATAAAAAGGTAAGTCGTGAAGTTATTGATAACGAAACGTATGATATTTGGGCGTGTACTGTTTGTAATGAAGAATTGTATATTTTGGTAGGCGTTAATACTGTTCACGTGCATCATTATTACAAGTACGATGAAATTCCTGCAACGTGTAATACAAAGGGTATGATATTCAGACGCTGTGTATGTGGAGCTATGGAAACAGAGGATACTGCAATAAATCCGGGAAATCACGTAGGTACTACACATAAGGTTGACCCTGCTGCGACGTGTGAGAATGTAGGCTATGAGTATGACGAATGCGTTGGCTGCGGAGCTAAGCTGAATGGTCAGCAGATTGAAAAGCTGGGACATCAGTGGACTACGACAGGCATTACGAACAATTTCGGACACGTGCCGAATTATGTAATTCAGACGTGTGAGAGATGTAACAAGAAAAAGACAATATCGTCAAACGGTATTTCTGAAGATGAAATATTTGTAGACGGCGCGGTAGATATGTCAAGCGCAAGCCATACAGCTCACGATTATAGGTATCGTTATACAGAACGTGAATGTGAGAACGGAACGTATGAGATATGGCAGTGCAGTGTCTGCAGTGAGATTGAAAGACGATTGGTTGAAAGCGGAAAAGGACATATCTGGATTGAGCAAGGTGATAAGCGCGATTCGACGTGTACCGTAAACGGATATAGAAATTATATTTGTTCAAACTGCGGCAGTTATAAGCTTGAAATGCTTCCGCTTGATAAGGATGCCCATAAGCATACTGTAAGAACGTTCAGCAGACCCGAAAGTGAAAAGTGTACACATAGTTTTGTAGAATATGAAACCTGTACAGCTTGTAATAAGACTGTAAATGTTGTGCAAAATCATGACCCGTTAGGCCACGATTATAAGGTATTGCTTGATACAAAGGCAACTTGTCACGAGATGGGACATCACGTTGAGCAGTGCTTGAGATGCTATAACGTTGTTCAGGAGGATACTCCGGTACAAGACCATAATTATGTTCCGACGGGTACTATTTCTGAGTCACAATGTACAGTTGACGGTTTAAGAGAGCTTGCGTGTGAATACTGTGGTGACTTGAAATACGAGAGTATTGGAATGACAGGCCATACGCCGGGTAAAGAAGCAACGTGTACTGAAGACCAAGTATGTACAGTCTGCGGTGCGGTTCTTGAAAAAGCAAAAGCGCCTTCGTTTCCGATGACGCTCTGATGAAGCTTTTATATTTAACCACTATGCAAATCGTAGATAAATGGACTATGCTAATTCGCAACCGGGATATGATTTCAGATGAGTTGACACGTTGCCCGATTTACCTTTCTTAATTATTATCATCAATATTTGCTGTGTTGTTTGATGATGCGTTTTTGCGAAGTAACCCTCTGGTGACTTTCTTTGAATATTGACCTTGCATAGGAGTGCATTTGTCAACCATTGACGCACTGCCCATATGAGCAAGTTTAGGGTTCATCCAATCTTTGAGGTCATATATACCGATAAGTGGTTCACAGCAGTCCATTTTGCGACCGACATAATATGTTTTCTTTTTATCATCACAATACCATTCATCATTACCGTCTATTGCAATGAGAATATCATTTGTAAATGACGGTCTGTTTTGCGGTTTACCTGATGGCATATTACGCTCATACCATTTACAATACATATCGTAAAGAAATTGAAATGGAAGAAAATCCCACATTGCCTGAGGTAATATTTCATTTACAAACTGACGTACAGGGTCGTTGTATTCTTTGTATTCTTCAAGAACTGCTTTGCATGCTGTCGGTTCTGATAACTTATAATAATTAGTATTTAGAACCTTTTGAAGAACGTATTCAAGTACGTCTTTTCTTGACAAATAATCATTCTTTATGTACTTACGCTCAATACCCGTAAAACATTTTGTAAAAGGCACAAATAATTGTCTTCGATAAAATGAGTCGGATTTATCCTTGACTCTGGGCAGTTCGTTAAGACACTGCACCATAAAGCCTTTAAACTGATACGCGATTGCTTCCTTGTATTTGCGGTTTATCAAAAGCGTATCGCCTGTTACGATAGTTTTAAGGTTGGCAGCTTTATCAATAAAAGTGCCGACGTCATTTTCGTCTGTGATGATGCAGGTGGTTCTTGTAAGCTGTGAAAGCATAAAGTCTTTACTCATATCGTTTAATGAGAGAGACGCATAGGAGCCTCTGCCAACAAGGTTACGCATAAGCTCACATAAAGTGCCTTTACCGTTGTTTCCTTTTTCGGAGTAGAACCACGCTGATTTGCCCCAAGGCACATTTGGTCGTATAATGGCTCCGAGTATTTCCCATAGAAGGTTTACAATCTCAGGGTCGTCGGACAATTCGTTCATCCAAGTTTCCACGTCCCAATCAGTATTATCTTCATCATTATGTATGACAGGATTAACTGCGTTTGGATTGTAGTCGACCTTTGATTTTGCTAAGAATATCAAGTCGGGTGAAAACGGAAGAAGTTGTTTCGTATCGTAGTCAAATATTCCGTTATTCACCGCAATTAAGTTTGGTTTAGTGCAGCGTGTTTTTCTTGGTACATACGTCTGCAATAATGTTGTTATTTCGTTCATATCGCGCGTCGATAACGCGCCGTCGTTAAATTGCTGTGCAAGCCGTCTCAAGTTGGAAGGACTTGTAGTATAGATACCTTCGTCTTCACCGTTAAAATTATATACAGCAAGCAAATCATTTTCTTCGTTAGCATCTTCACCTCCTGTACAAATATTGTATATAGGATAAAGATGTTTAAGTATCAGCATAATCTGATAATTATTGAGATGCTGAGGAATTTTGAAAAGATTTCCTTTTTGTCTGCACGCATTTTCAGTAGTTAATTGAAGCTCTATTTCATAGAGAAGTTCGTCTTCAAGCTGACGCGGAGACGGCGGATTAGTCATATCTATTTTATCAAGATAATCTTGTGTTGAGCTGACCAACACATCATTTAAAGTTCGTGGCATATAGTTTATCTCCTTTTCCGTTCAAATTTCTTTTATTGCCCTAATATTTCCATGACTGTTCATCGAATCAATATTGTTGCCACAAGCACCATGATAAAGATACTCGGTTAGCACATCCATATTGACCAGATATTTCGCTCCACAGCGCACAGACGGTATCTTATTGCTTAATATGAGCCGTCGTAGGGCATGTTCCGTTAATGCGGTATCAGCGTCAAGTTGTTTTAGCTCTTTGATAGCCTGTTTTATTCCGCGCATACGTGGTAATTTTTGAAATGAATTTATTTCAGCCATTATTCGAAATCTCCTTTCCAGTTATTAACTCATCCAGGGCTTTTATTACCTTGTCCTGATTTCGTGTGTCGCGTTCGGAGCGCAACCAACGAATAAGCGACATTTCAGATATTCCTATTTGTTCGGCAACCTGCCATAATGTAAAGCCGCTTTTTTTTATTTTTTGTTTCAATTCGCTGTTTGTCATAAATAAAACCTCTCTTTCTATTGACAATGTTAGTTGTAGTTGTTATAATGATTGTGGTACGTTTAATATTATAACGTGACTAATTGGTAATGTCAAGCTTTTTGGAACTAAATTTCCCAAATGTTCCAAAAAGTCACATTAAATGATTTGATATAGGAGTGATGAATTATGCAAAAAAAAATAGGGGAAAGAATACGTCTACTTCGTGAAGAAAGAAATATAATTCAAGAAGAAGTAGCAAAAGCCTTAAATGTAACTCGTGAAACTATTGCAAGATGGGAAAATGGGACAAGAGATATTAAAACGGATGCTACAATGGCTCTTGCAAAATTTTTCAATGTAACATCTGATTATTTATTAGGGTTATCAGATTATAAAACATTTGAAAATACAGATATAGGAGAGACTACCGGATTATCAGAGGAAGTAATAAAATCATTAAAAGGCAGATTAGAACATTATAAAGAGTTATATGATAATGAACCAGAATATAAAGATTTTATTAATGAACAAATTGAATTTGAAATGGACGCGCTTAATGCTCTCATTCAATCAATTATAAAAGATGATTTGCCTTCGAAAATGTTTTGGTGCAGGTCACAAATATTTTATATGCCAGAAAAATCAGAGAACGGTAGTGGAGTAGCTGAAACTTTAGGCGCTTATAGTGAACGCAATGCATTTATGGAAGTAATGGAGTGTACATTTGATAAATGTACAGGATACAATAAAAGTAAAGTTAATGATTTTTTAAATGAATATTTCCGTCAGAGGAAAAGAGAAAAAATGTTCAGGTAAAGGTAGAATAGTAATGGCAACAGTATGAAAGAGGGGTAGCGGCAGCACCTACCAAATAAGGGTCATGCGACTATGATATGGCAAAAGTCCCCTAAAAGGACAGAG
>CAZBXN010000027.1:0-16307 GCA_964496015.1 uncultured Lachnospiraceae bacterium
AAAATAATTAAAAGATTTTAAGCGGAAACGGCGATGAAAACGGCTTAAAATCAGGTGATACAACATAAATCATGTTATAACGCACCGAGTGGGAATAATCTTTAAAGGATATGCAGTAGTAACTGTATATCCTTTTTGCGTAAACCTTTTGGTTTCAACTGATAAACTAATTGATACTTCTGTTACGGCTCAGGTAATGTTATACTGAGTTTATCAAACAAGAGCAGGAGTGATATACAATGAAATTAAAAACTTTTCTTTTTACGGTAATTATATTGTTATTTATATTAACTTCGGGCTGCGTTACGGCAAGTGATACCGATATTACATTTAAGGACAGTCCAAACCCGAAAATAAGTCAGACGATTTCTCTTTGGAATGAGGGACAAATTCCGTCAAAAACAGTCTGGACTTCCTCTGCTTCAAATCCCGACGGAAAGGACTTTATGCCTAATATTGTGAGCGTACCCGCAGCAGATGGAACAGAAATAAAAGGCGCGGTGATGGTAAATCCGGGCGGAGCGTTTGCATATAGAAGTCCGGCTGAGGGTTTACCCGTCGCGGAAGAACTCAGCGAGCTCGGTTATCAGTGCTTTGTAGTAAATTACAGACTGAACCCATATACACAGGAAGAAGCCGCCCTCGATTTGGCTCGCGGAATACGATATGTACACGCTCACGCTGACGATTACGGAATAAGCCCCGATAATATTGCGACAATAGGTTTCAGTGCCGGAGGAATTTTAAGCGGTGAGCTTGCGCTGAATTTCAAAGGCTTTGTAAACGGAACGGCAGTTGACAGCAGTTATATTCCCGATGAATTGGACAGCGTTTCGGCGGATGTGGCGGCAGTAGGACTTATGTATTCGTTTTACGGAAGGCTTAGCGTTGCCTCAACTGATTTAGAAAAATTGCGTAACTCGAACCTACCGCCTACATACGTTCTTTATGGTTCAAATGAGGTGTTCAAAGGTCAAATCGAAAATCAGGTTGAATTATTAAAGGAAGCGCAAGTGACAGTTGAAAGTCATATTCTGGACGGTTACAGTCACGGCTTCGGAGCACGAGGGGATTGGTTTGATGATTTTGACCACTTTTTAAGTAAAATTTTTACGCAGAATGACACGGATTTTTTAACTGTAAACGAACCCGTTATAAACGGAAATAAACTTGATTTTTCAATTACTGCAAATAAGGATATAAGCAATGTAAACGTGATAACTGCTCTTTACGCTGACGGAATACTTGACGCTGTTAATATAAATTCACTGAACGACAGTTTCAAGCTTGAAAGCAATAAATCATATATGATGAAAGTGTTTGCATGGGAAAAAGGAATAATGAAGCCTAAAATGGAAAGTCATAAAATTGATAATATACGAGCAGAAAATAAAGATTTCGACGCTTACACGGGTGATACGAAAATATCAGATGTGGTAAACGACCCATGCTTTGGTGATTATGGCAGATTGATTTTTCCCGTAAACAGCAGCTATTACAGCGGCGATACTTTAAAAAATCTCAGGCTGACGTGGTATAATTATATTGATCCCGACAAGACCGTTGAAATTGCAAATTACTTAAAAACGCAGGCTGTTAATGGCGAAACCATATTCTATGATATTTATACCGAAGCCGAAAAAGCGGCTGACCCCGAAAAAAGAAATACCGGACTGTTCTTTTTCAGGGGAAATCCGGGCGGGAAATTTGCCGTATGCAATGCAGGAGGAGGATTTGCCTATGTAGCCGCTATGCACGACAGCTTTCCGCACGCATTGGAGCTTAGCAAGCAAGGCTATAATGCTTTTGCTTTGATTTACCGTCCAGGTTGGGAAACTGCTTATGAGGACTTAGGGCGTGCAATATCATTTATTGTTGACAATGCCGACGAATTAGAGGTAAACACAGACGGATATTCTCTTTGGGGCGGCAGCGCGGGAGCAAGAATGGCGGCAACATTGGGCAATGCGGATTATTTAAAGATGTATTCTGAAAGAACAGACATTCCGCAGGCTTCGGCAGTTATTATGCAGTACACAGGCTATACAGACGCGTCCGCAAATGACGCTCCGACATATGCTTGTGGCGGAACAAATGACGGTATCGCAAGCTGGCGTACTATGCAAAATCGGTTGAATACTCTTACTGATTCTTACGGAATTGCAACCGAGTTCCATTCATATGACGGTCTGCCTCACGGCTTTGGCCTTGGTACAGGAACAGTGGCAGAGGGCTGGATTGACGACGCAGTGAAATTTTGGGAAAGTAATATGTATTTTTAGTATAAACCCTGGGGTTTCCACTAATAAACTAATTGATACTTCTGTTAAAATGCAATGAATGTTATAATAATTACAGAAAATAAAACACAGGAGGTAATATAAAATGAAAAAGAAAATTATTTCACTTATTATCGCGGCGGTAATGACGGCAAGTACAGCCGTAAGCGTATTTGCCGCAAATGACGCCCCGAATGAGGGAGGTTATGCAAGTATGAGCGAAACAGAGAAAACAGATTTTATAAATGACAATCTAAGCGTGAGATTACAGCATCTGTCAAGACTTGCGACGATTTCTTCAAATCAGGCTCTTGACAAAATGGAGGACGAAATAAAATCCGCTCTTGCCGACGGGCTTACAGCCGTTGAAATTAAGGAAGCTATATATCACAGCGGCGCATACTGCGGATTTACGCGCGCGGCAGCGGCTCTTCAGCAAGCAGATGAAATATTAAAATCACTCGGACAGGATATTACATATAAAAGCCGTATTACATCAACCGAGGAAACGCGCTATGACGACGGACTTACAGTACAGCGTTTTCTGTTCGGTCCGCAGATAGGCACAATCACGGACGGTATGGAGGAAAGCTTAAAAATGCAGACATTATTCCTTTCGGGAATATGCTTCGGTGATTTCTATAACCGCGTTGGGCTTCCGCTCTATGAAAGAGAGTTTATTACTCTTTGCACAATAGCGGGTAACGGTAATTGCCGCGGTCAGCTCGGCGGACACGTTAACGGCAATTTAAACGTGGGACACCCGAAAGATATGCTCCGCGCGGCAATGCTCTATAACGCTGACATTAACGGCAAGGAAAAAACAGACCTTGTTCTTGACGTTATTGACACCACCGAAACAGAGGTAAACGCAAACCCGACAGAGGAGCGTCCGCAGCCGACACAGGCTATTACAACCGATTTTAAGAGCGATAGCGAGGAAATATTGAGCCTTATGTTACACTTCAAGTCGGACGATAAAGATAACTATGTAGACAAAAATATTGACGCCGAAACACAGAAAGTTTTAATTTCAGCAACGGAAGCGGTTATAAACAATTCAACGCTTCCGACAAGTAATGATAAGGCGGCACAGGTTTTAATCGACCTTGCAGTAATGGATGCGCAGGGCGGCAGAGAAAGCGAGCTTGCAGAAAAAATTGCGGCAGGTTATGCGTCAGGTTTAACGGCTGACAATATGCTTGCCGTTCCGCTTCTGACAGCTCCGTATAACGGTTTCCCGAGAACGCTTAATATGAGAAACGCGCTTTCGGCTGCGATTGACGCGGCAAAGACGGCGGTCACAGAAAAAACAACCGTAACAATGCAGATTGGAAATCCCAAAATGACAATAAACGGCGCAGAACAGAATATTGACGAAAGAGGAACAACGCCTGTTATTGTTGACGACAGAACACTTTTGCCTGTACGCGCATTTGTTGAGGGTATCGGCGGCGAAGTTTCGTGGGACGACAGCACAAAAACGGCAACGCTTAACTATAACGGCGACGAAATAAGACTTACTATAAATTCCGCGACAGCATATCTCAATAATGAAGCAAATACGCTTGATGTAACGCCTGTTATTATAAATGACAGAACAATGCTTCCGATAAGATTTATTGCCGAGAGCTTTGGTTATACGGCTCTTTGGTCACAGGACACGCAGACAGTAACGATAGGTACCGCTATTGTACAGACAAAAGCGGGAAATGTGCAGGGCTATGTAAACAACGGTATTTACACATACCACGGCATACCGTATGCTGAAGCGCCTGAACGCTTTGTTCCGTCGGAGGACGTTAAGCCGTGGAACGGCATAAAAACTGCGTATGAGTACGGCGCAATCGCTCCGCAGACGGGGAATAATCTTCCTGCAATGGACGAGAACTGCCAAAACTTGAACGTATGGACGCCCGATATAAATGACGGTAAAAAGCGTCCTGTTATGGTATGGCTGCACGGCGGCGGATTTTCAACAGGCTCGTCTATCGAAAGCCCTGCATATGACGGTGAAAATTTAAGTAAAAAGGGTGATGTTGTAGTTGTATCGGTAAATCACAGACTAAATTCACTCGGTCATCTCGATTTATCTGATTACGGCGACAAGTACAAATATTCCGCAAACGCTGGAATGACGGATATTATAAAATCACTTGAATGGATAAGAGATAATATAGAGGGCTTTGGCGGCGACTCCGATAACGTAACGGTATTCGGCGAGTCGGGCGGCGGCGCAAAGGTTCTCGCGCTTATGACAAGCCCGTATGCAAAAGGTCTTTTCCACAAGGGCATTGTTGAAAGCGGCGCAACCGAAAATATGGGCGCGGCGTTTACGTCAAGAGAAGCAAGCAAGAGAGTAACGGAAATCACTCTTGAAAATCTCGGAATTAAAGCGGACGAAATCGAAAAGCTGCAAACCGTTCCATACGAAGAATTAACGGCGGCTTCCGATAAGGCGCTTACACAGGCGGCAGAGGAATTAAACATATACGAGGAATTTGTAAACGGCTATTCTCTTTTGTGGGAGCCTGTTGTTGACGGTGATTTTCTGCCGACAAGTCCCATTACGGACACAGGCTTTGCAGAGGCAGGGAAGGATATTCCTCTTTTAATCGGTTCAAACTTGAATGAATGGACGGTTTTCGGCAATCCGATGGGAAATCCCGATGAAAAATTAAGCGCTTCGGAGCTTAATAAGCGCCTTAAAGAAAAATACGGCAATAATGCCGATAAGGTTAAAAATGAGTTTAAGAAAGCATATCCCAACGAGAGTGATACGGCGGCATTATATGTTGACAATACCCTTATAAGACTTCCGATATTAAAGCTAACCGCGCACAAGGCAGACCAAAACGGCGCGCTTGTTTATTCATATATGTTCACATGGGGAACTTCATACCATACCGCTGAAATTCCGTTCGTGTTCAACAATATCGACAAGGTACAGCCGAGCGGCGACAGAGCGGAAGCCGAAAAATTATCCAATATTATGAGCAGCGCGTGGATAAACTTTGCAAGAACGGGCAATCCGAACGGCAGTGGTGTGCCGAATTGGGAGCCTTATACAAGAAATGGCGGAGCAACAATGATTTTTGACAATAAATCATATCTTGCGAATAATCACGATAAGGAATTGCTGTCAATTCTCGCTCCCGACTATAAATATTAACGGAGGCTGAAAAATGAGAAAGATAAAAAGTATAATTTCAATAATACTTATTTCTGCAATATTCTTGTGCTTGTCGTCATTTGCGCATGCCGATAATGCAGCTATGCGTTATGCGGACGGAGTAATGACAATAAGCGGCTTAGACGGTACGGCAAGTTTAATTCACGCCTCGTATGACAACGGAACGCTTAAAAATGCAGAAATTACAGATGTAACAAACGGCACGCGGAATATAGCTGCCGAGAACGGCGACAAGTTTTTCCTATGGCAGAGTGTCGGCGCAATGATACCCCTTTGCGGAACAATTACAGTTGGCAAGAATACAGAGTCAAAGCCTATACCCACTCCTGCACCAACTCCCACACCAACATCGGTGCCCACGCCCACTCCCGAACCCGAAACAGGAAAAACATTGGTGGTTTATTATTCGGCAACAGGTACAACCGAAAGAGTAGCAAACTATATCGCAAATGCGGCAAATGCAGATATTTTTGAGCTTGAACCTGTAAATGAATATTCCAACGCCGACCTTGATTGGACGGACGAAACAAGCCGTGTTAATGACGAGCATAATGACGAAAGCAAGCGTAATATTGAGCTTAAAGCGACAACCGTTCCGAATTGGGAAAGCTACGATACTGTATTTATCGGTTATCCGATTTGGTGGCACTCCGCGTCATGGGTTGTATATAACTTTGTAAAATACAATGATTTTACAGGTAAAACGGTTATTCCGTTCAGCACCTCCGCAAGCTCGGGCGAGGTTGGCGACACCGCCATTAAAAATATGACACAAACAGGTACGTGGCTCGCAGGCAGAGGATTTTATTCAAGCGCCTCCGAAAACACTGTCAAAGATTGGGTAGACGGTTTGGGAATATAAAGTAAATTCAGACTCATTTTTGTTAGATAACATTTGAAGGATATGCAGATTTAAACTGCATATCCTTGCTTTTTATAATCTTTTACAATGTCAATTAAGAAATAAGACTTGAAAAATTATAAGAAATGTTATAAAATAGATATATTATATATATCGGAGGAAAAAATATGAGAAAGAGAATTTTATCAATGCTTACGGCGCTTACAATGCTGATGTCGCTTTTCGGCGGTTTCACGGTGATGACGGCAAGCGCAGCGGCAAATTATCAGAT
This sequence comes from uncultured Lachnospiraceae bacterium, assembly GCA_964496015.1. Lineage (GTDB taxonomy): Bacteria > Bacillota > Clostridia > UBA1381 > UBA1381 > JALEPO01. The sequence continues at coordinate 6,606 of CAZBXN010000027.1, forward strand.
TTTTATAAAAACTCTGACAAATGAGACTATCACTTTGGATGTAGACGGCTCAAACACCATTGGCGAAGTCAAGGCAATGATTGAAACGGAAAAGAATATACCCGTTGCACAGCAGAAGCTGATTTCTGCCGGTAAGATACTTGAGAATGACAAAACGCTTCAAGACTACAGCATTCAGAAAGAAGCCACTCTGCATCTGGTTGTCGAAAGCACGGACACAGGCGACAGTGCGCCTATAGAATTAGGCGAATATGTGCAGATAGGCGAATATAACGGTACGCCTATCTTATGGCGGTGCGTGGCGTTTGAAAAGGCAACGGGCAATGTAATCGACTCGACCGATACCGTAACAGCATATCAGGACGGCTATCTGCCGCTTATGTTTGCGGACAGCGCAATCTGCGAAAAAGAATTTGACGCAGCGGGCAGCGCTGTGACAGGCTCGCACGACAGAAATAAAACCGGCAGCTTCTCACGATTAACAGCAGGCTCAAATTACTGGGGCGACAGCAACATCCGCGACTGGCTAAATTCAGCGGACGATACTGTTACATATACTTGCGGCAATACACCATCATATTCAAGTGAAAAGGGATTTTTAACGAATTTCAGCGCTGATGAAAAGAGTGCGATACAATCCGTTGAGCAGAAATGTATCATCAGTAAGGTTGATTTTGACGCTTTGCCGATTGGTCAAAAAGACGGTGAAGAAGCATACCAAGATGGCGCCAACTCGTCTATGGACAGTATCTTGACAAATTACGATAAGGCGTATTCCGAACAGCTTACCGACAGCGTGTTCCTACCGGACACACGTCAATGCTATAATGTAACGCAAAATGAAGATGTTCTCGGCAGCGGATACCATAATAACAGAGGCGGCAGAGGCGGCTATTGGCTGCGTACGCCCGGCACGACTACGTGGGGCGCAGGTACATCTATGGTGTACTTGTACAGGTCCTCCTACACTATCGACAATGACGGTGCCTACAGCAACAGCCCCGGTGTCGGAAATCCTTGGTGCGTACGTCCTGCGTTTTTCCTGAACACGGCGGCGGAATTTCCGTACGGTGACGGCACGGAGACAAATCCTTATTCATTTACTGCGCCGAACCACACGCACAAGGTCTGCAATGACGCGGACTGTGCGGACGGTCACGAGGACATCACATGGACAGCGTGGACGAGCGATAATTCGCTCCCGACAGACGCGGGTAATTATTATTTAACAAAAGATGTAAACTTACCCTCTGCTCATGAAATCAGTAATGAAATAAAGCTTTGCTTAAACGGACATACCGTTACAAGAAATGACGGCTCTGACTCCACTTCGGCGATAGTCGTTGCCGCAGGCGGCGTTCTTGATTTGTGCGACTGCTCCGATGAGGGTAAAATCACTATGAGCGAGGATTGTACGGGCAGAGTTATAACCGCGGCAGGAACGCTTAACCTTTACGGCGGCATTATCACCGGCGCGAACCTGCAAAATCAAGACGGCGGCGGAATATCCACCTCTAACGAGAGCGGAATAATCAATATGTACGGCGGCAAAATAACGGGAAATAAAACCACAGGCTCGGGCGGAGGCACGGCAACCCGCGCGGACAGCGCGGTATTTAATATGTACGGCGGTGAGATAAGCAATAATACTGCAGCAAACGGCGCAGGCGGCTTGTACACTTGGAAAGGTACCGTAAATATATACGGCGGTAAAATTTCGGGCAACACCGCTGAAACATTATACGGCGGCGGTATCAGCGCCGGCGACGGAACAATCACTATGCACGGCGGCGAAATAAGCGGCAACCGTGCAACTGCGGCTAACGATGACGGAAGAAGCACCACGGGCTGCGGCGGCGGTGTATTCATGCACAGCAAAAAAGCCTCATTCACCATGCTCGGCGGCAAGATAATAAACAATACAGCCACAGGAAACGGCGGAGGAGTGTATAAATATTATGGTAATTTTACCATGCTCGGCGGTGAGATAAGCGGCAATACGTCAGCTTATAATGGCGGCGGTATATATATTGTATATACTAATGTCAATCCAATACCGACAATTACCGTCGGCGGTACGGCTGCCGTAAAAAATAACACCGCAAAGGAAACGACAAACAATGTGTTTATGTATCATAATACGGGTACTGTATTAACCGACCCTGCTCATCCGCTTGCCGACGGTGCGGAGATAGGCATTACATATTCCTCAGCAATTACCGAGGGTGATTCCAAAGATATTACAGGCGTAAATAATGCGGATTACAGCAAGTACTTTAAGAGCGACAGCGCGGATTATGTGATACAAAATACGGACAATAATATTGTTCAGCTTGTAAAGCCGCGCGCGACCGGCGAAATAACCGTGCAGCCGTCAGAGGATAACGAGTACACCGTAACCGCAAGCGGTGAGCCGACAGGGTATCAGTGGTACTCCTCAAAGACTAATGAAGCGGTAAGCGGTCAGACGTCAAAGCGGTTTACGGGCAATGCCGACGGTAAATATTACTGCATAGTAACATATTTGGACGGCGCTACTGTAAAAAGCGAGGAAATTGACTATAAATATACCACTGCTCCGCCTGCCGAGCATAAGCACGATATGTCGGCTGAATGCGGACACGATAACGATGTTACATTCGACAGTGCAATCACCTACGCGGACGGCAAGCTATATGTAAACGGTACGGAGATTGCGGCGCAGTCGGACGGCTTTGGCAATAACAGTTATAGTTTGGGAGACGGAAATTTCTATCTCGCAAGCGATGCTGAATTTTCGGAAGGTAAGAATTATCTTAAATTTAACGGCAGCGCCAAGCTTTGCCTGAACGGTCATACAACAAACGCTACTATCAACATAGGCCAAAAAAATGACGTCGGCGGCGTTCTGGATATGTGCGACTGTGACGAAAAAAAATTAGGAACAATAGACGCAGCGAACAACAGCGGCGATATTATGAACAACAAGGACGGTGTACAAATTGAAAACGCTTCCTCTGAGAGTGTTAAGAACACCTTTAATATGTACGGCGGCAATATTTACAGGGCATATCGCGGTGTCGTTGCGCTTGCCGAAGGTAACTTTAATATGTACGGCGGAAAAGTGACAGGCGGTACCACTGCTGTGTTTACATGGTGTCCGACGCACCTCTATGGCGGCGAGATAAGCGGCAACGAAACGGGTATAATGGTTTGTTCACCTGTTTATCTGAACAGCGGCGCGGTAATTAAAAATAATACGGTCGATTTGGAGTGGTATGCCTCGTCTGAAAACAAGATTACAATAGACGGCTATGCGCCGGCAGATAATTACAAGCTTACCGTTGGCAAGGAAAATATGAGTAAGCCGTTTGACATAACTACAGCGGCAAATGCGGATTATTCGGGATATTTTGAAGAAAGCGCTGATATTAAAACGGGCGGCTTATGGAAAATCAAAAATTCAGGCGAGGGTGCAAATCAGGTAGTACAGCTTACAGACGCGGAAAATCTGTCGATAACAAAAGACGGCGTAACCTCGTATTATGCTACGCTTGAAAGAGCCTTTGAAGCAGCAGCGGACGGCGACACGATTAAGGCGGAAAAGGATTATGCGGATATGGATTCATACACCGGGGTATCCGAAGGAGAGACAATTACTATTGACCTTAACGGAAAGCATATTTCAGGCGGTAACAACTATCCGATTATTGAAGTATCCAACGGAAGCCTTACAATTAAGGGTAACGGCTCAATGGACGGAATTATTTATAATGATGAAAGCGGAAATGGACATATTACAATAGAAAACGGTACTTATGAAGTGTTACAGCTATACAGCACGGAAAATGTCGTTGTGAAAGATGGTACTTTTAAGGGTATATCCAATACGGATGATGATGCGGCTGATTATTGGGGAAGCGGTATTCTCTATTTGGCTCAAGCCACAGATTCAGATATTGTAAAGGAACAGCTTTTAAGCATACTCCCTGATGGCAAGGGCTTTAATAAAGACATTAAAACAACAGCCACCGATGAACATTCCGGTTGCAATTCGGCAGCTTATTTTGACGGCGAGGTTAAGGTTCTCGATCTTAATCCGACACCGTCGGCAAGCCCTGACGCGACACCGTCGGCAAGTCCTGACGCGACACCGTCGGCAAGCCCTGACGCGACACCGTCGGCAAGTCCGAGTGTGTCGCCTGCGGTAACAAATACGCCGTCCGTGACAGCATCACCGTCGGCAAGCCCAACGGCTAAGCCGAGGCACAGAGGCGGTTCGTCATCAAAATCAACGCCTACGCCAAAGCCGACAGCAACACCGACAGCAACGCCTACTGCCGAGCCCGACAGCTCTCCGAAGCCGACAGGCAATCCGTCGGGTACGGGAAAACAGCATAAGGCGTATGTTATGGGCTATGAGGGCATGTTCAATCCCGACGGCAATATAACAAGAGCGGAAACGGCTGCAATCCTTGCACGCCTTGCGGACGACTTTGACGAAAACGGAAGCTATTCAACGAAGTTTAATGATGTCGCGGATAATTTGTGGTATTATAAATATATAGGCTTTATGGAAAGCAAAAATGTTATAAAAGGTTATCCGGACGGCGGGTTCAAACCCGAAAACAGTATAACGCGCGCGGAATTTGCGTCAATGATTGCCAAATACGCAGATTTGAGCGATACGGATACATCGTCGGCATTTGAGGACGTAAGCGGGCATTGGGCTGAGGCAGCAATCAAGACTTGCCAAAATGCAGGTTATATAAAAGGCTATGACAATAAATTCAGACCTGATGAATTTATAACAAGAGCTGAAGCGGTTTCGATAATAAACCGTGTGCTTGGCAGAAACGACATTGAGGACTTCACCAATCCGTTCCGCGACGTAACGGAAAAGCATTGGGCGTATACCGATATTATGGAAGCCGCGGTTACGCATAAAAGCAAAGAATAACTGAAAATTTAAACGAATGAATACGGAAACTCTGTTCCATCAGTGAACAGAGTTTTCGTGCGTTCGGAAGAAAACCTTGAAACCCTCTTGCTTTTTCAGGTAAATTGTGGTATAGTTTGAGTATTGATATTTCTATTATTTGAGAAAGGTAATATGTATGAAAAAACAAACACGAAGCGAAGCGCGGCAGGCGGCGTTTACGCAGATTTTCCAGATGGATATGCACCGCGACGACATGGACTACATCATGCGGGAGCTTTTAGACGCAATGCCCGAATGTGAGGACAATCTCGGCTATATAACCGAGGTCGTGAACGGCGTTGCGGAGCATGAGGAAGAACTGATTGATATTATTTCGCGGCACATAAAAAAGGGCTGGACGTATCAGAGAATATCAAAGGCGGCAAAATGTATTTTAAAGCTTGCGGTTTACGAGATTAAATACGTTGACGACGTACCCGAGAAAGTAGCGGTAAACGAGGCGGTCGAGCTTGCGAAAAAATATGGCGACGATAGCGACCCCGCGTTCATAAACGGACTTTTGGCAAGCTTTTTGAAAACACTATGATGTATCTCGGGATTGACACAAGCAATTACACAACATCAGCTGCTCTTATAAGTGACGGCAGAATTGTATCAAAACGTCAGCTTTTGCCCGTAAAGCAGGGCGAAAGGGGAATACGCCAGAGCGACGGCGTTTTTCATCATATGAAAATTTTGCCCGAGCTGTTTTCGCAGCTTGCGGCAGAGCATGACTTAAAAAAGCTGTCCGCGATAGGGGTAAGCGTTAAGCCGCGCAATATTGAGGGCTCGTATATGCCCGTGTTTCTGGCAGGCGAGGGCTACGCGAGAGTTATCGCGAATACGCTTAAAATTCCGCTATACCGCTTCAGTCATCAGGACGGGCATATTATGGCGGGAATTTATTCGGGCAATGCAGAGGAGCTGCTGAACGGCGAATTTCTTTCCGTTCATCTTTCGGGCGGCACAACGGAAATTTTAAAAAGCGAATTTTCGGGCAATAAATTTAATAATGAAATAATAGGCGGCACGCGCGACATCAGCGCGGGACAGTTTATTGACAGAGTTGGTGTAAATCTCGGCTTGCCGTTTCCTGCGGGCAAACCGCTCGAAGAGCTTTCCAAATCCGCAAATTCAGCCGTAAAGCTGCCGATAAGCGTTGACGGCGCGTATATGAACTTTTCGGGCGTAGAAACAAAAGCGTCGCGAATGGCAGACGGCGCGGACAAGGCGGAGCTTGCGCTCGGTGTGCTGGCGGCGGTTAAAAATACGCTCGTGAAAGCGCTTCAAAACGCCGTAAACGAAACGGGAATTAAGAGGATTTTAATAGTCGGCGGCGTAGCGTCAAACGAGCTTATAAGACGCGGGCTGACAGATGAGCTTGACGCCCAAACTTTCTTCGCGTCAAAGGAATTATCGTGCGACAACGCCGTGGGAATTGCAAAATTAACGGAAATTCAGGTGAAATAATGGAAGCTAAAATTGCAACGGTATCGCAAATTAACGGATACCTGAAAAAAATACTTGATAACAACTTAATACTTAATAATATCTGGATAAAGGGCGAAATATCAAATTTCAAACATCACACCTCGGGTCATCTGTACCTGACGCTTAAAGATGACGGCGGAGTTTTAAAAGCCGTTATGTTCAGAAGCGCGGCGGGCAGACTGACGTTTAATCCGCAGGACGGCATGAAAATCATGGCGCGCGGGCGGATAAGCATATACGAGGCGGGCGGCTCATATCAGCTCTATATTGAGGAAATGACGCCCGACGGCGTGGGCGATTTATATATCGCCTACGAAAAGCTGAAGCGTCAGCTTGAAGAAGAGGGCTTATTTGACAGTCAATTTAAAAAGCCGATACCGAAATTCCCGCAGAAAATCGGCGTTGCCACGGCAACGACGGGCGCGGCGGTACGGGATATAATAAACGTCATAACGCGCCGTTATCCGCTTGCGGAAATTGTGATTTATCCGACCTTGGTACAAGGCGTCGGCGCAGCGGAAAGCGTTGTGAGCGCGATTAAATACTTTAACGAGTATGAGAAGCCCGACACGATAATTGCGGGACGCGGCGGCGGCTCGATTGAGGACTTATGGGCGTTCAATGAGGAGATTGTCGCTCGGGCGATATTTAATTCAAAAATACCCATTATATCGGCGGTCGGTCACGAAACCGACTTCACGATTGCCGATTTTGTCGCGGATTTACGCGCGCCTACGCCGTCGGCGGCGGCTGAAATAGCCGTGCCGTCAATCGCGGAATTAAAAACGCTCGTGGCGTCGGACGCGTCAAGAGGCGCGAACGCAATGATGAAACAGCTTGAAAAACGGCAGCTTATTTTGAACCGATTTAAGCTCCGAACGCCGAAAAGCAGAATTGACGACGAAAATTTACGGCTTGATAATCTTATGCGCCGAATGGAGCAGAGCTTTAAGCTTGAAATTACAAAGAAGCGTAAATCGCTTGGCGAGGCGGCGGGAAAGCTTGACGCGCTGAGTCCGCTGCAAACGCTGTCGCGCGGATATGCGATAGCCGTAACGGAAAGCGGCAATGTTATAAGAAGTGCGAAGGACGTAAAATCGGGCGATGAATTTAATCTGAAACTTAAAGACGGAAATATAGATTGTACCGTTAAATAGGAGGAATAATAATGGCTGAAACATTTGAAAATTCGATAAAAAAACTTGAGGAAACCGTGAACAAGCTCGAATCGGGCGACACAACGCTTGACGAGGCGCTGACGCTTTTTGAACAGGGAATAAAGCTGTCAAAAAGCTGTCAGAAAATGCTTGACAACGCGGAAAAAAAGGTGTCCGTTCTGATGTCGTCGGACGGTGAAGAAATGGAAAAGAAGGACTTTGAAGCCGAATGAAAAACGAATTAAATAAACGAATTGAAGAAATAAACGCGGCATTGGAAAAGTATCTGCCCGAAAAGAACAACCCGCAAAGCGAGATTTACCGCGCTATGCGCTACAGTGTGTTCGCTGGCGGAAAGCGTCTGAGACCGATTTTGATGACGGAGAGCTGTAAAATGTGCGGCGGCGATATTAACGCCGTTATGCCGTTTGCGTGCGCTATGGAAATGATTCATACGTATTCGCTTATTCATGACGACTTACCCGCAATGGATAACGACGATTTGCGCCGCGGAATACCGACAAATCATATTAAATTCGGCGAGGCGACTGCGATTTTAGCGGGCGACGCGCTGTTAAACCGCGCGTTTGAGGTAGCTTCCGAATACGGCAAAAACGCGCCGAACGCAATGGACGCGCTTATTTGCCTTGCAAAGTCCTCGGGAACGGAGGGTATGATAGGCGGTCAGGTGGTGGATATTGCAAGCGAGGGGCAAGACATTGACCTTGACAGACTTCGCTATATTCATCTTTTGAAAACGGGCGCGATTATCCGTTCGTCCTGCGTGATAGGCGCGATTGTTGCAAATGCGGATAAGGCGGAAATTGACGCGGTGGATAAATTTGCGTCAAATCTTGGCGTTGCGTTCCAGATACGCGACGATATACTTGACGTTACGGGTGACGAGAATACGCTCGGTAAGCCTGTCGGAAGTGATGAAAAATCAGAGAAAAACACATATGTGAAGCTTTTGGGGGTAGAAAAATCGGAAGAATTGGTTAAGGAATATTCAAAAAAGGCGGCTGACGCGCTTTCGCTGTTTGGGGACAAGGCGGATTTTTTAATCCGTCTTGCAGATTATCTTGTAAACAGAACAGTATAGGAATGAGGAATTATAATTGGAACTTTTTAAGGAATTAGGCTCAAATTTTGTGCTGTGGACGGCGGTTTGCGGCTGGTTCATAGCGCAGCTTATAAAATTTATTCTTGTGCTTGCGATTGACAGACATATTGATTTTAAAAGGTTTGTCGGCTCGGGCGGAATGCCGAGCTCGCATACGGCGACGGTTACGTCCATGGCGATAGCGGCAGGGCTTACGGAGGGCTTCGGCTCGATAGAATTCGCGATATGCGCGATTATTTCGTTTGTCGTAATGTACGACGCATGCGGTGTGCGCCGCTCGGCGGGCGAACATGCGAAAATTCTGAATAAAATCATGAGCAGGGACGGAATAAATCTCACCGACCGCGCAACGCTCAAAGAATTGCTCGGACATTCGCCGCTCGAGGTGTTCGCGGGCGCGGTTCTCGGTATACTTGTCGCGGTTATCGCATATCAAATCAGATAATCGGGGATAAAGGTTTCCCTCATGTCGAGAAATCCCATAAAATCTTTTTGCGTTTTGCCCTCAATCGTGAAGCGGACGGTTACAATACCGTCAATCTGCGCGAGGGAATTTACGATTGAATAAATGGTTAAAAGCTCGGCTTGCCGACCCTCGGGGTGATGGTCAACCATAGCCTTCGAGATGTTTACATAAGCGCAGTTGTTTTTGACGGTTACGCTCATGCAGTTTTTTATATCGGGAATGGTACGGCGGATTTTGTGATTGTAGTCGCGTCCCTTGATAAGCTCGTCAAGCACGGTCTGCGCCTGCTTTTCAATTGACGCTTTCGGGATATAAACATCACTCGGCAACAGTCTGAGCATATCCGAGTCCACGAAAAACAGCCGCGTTTTGACGTTTTCGGGACTGTTCGGTATTGAAAAAATAATAACGGCTGCGCTGACAGCTAAAATAAGAGCAAATATAAATTTTTTCAAAATAAAAAAACCTCCCAATATATGTTAATATATTATATGGGAGATTTTTT
>CAZBXN010000028.1:0-16066 GCA_964496015.1 uncultured Lachnospiraceae bacterium
GTGTTCGTATGCGCCTGAAAATACGGAATATATTTTGCGTCATGCCACTTTTCGTGCATTTTCGCTTTTACTTCTTCAAACTGCGTTAAAATTGCGTGTGCGGGGTCGCCCGCAAAATCGCCGCTGCCGCCGCTGCAATATGTGCAGCCGCCCACGCCCTTTGTCCCGTCAATATTCGGGCACGAAAAACCTGCGTTTAAGGCAACCTTAAACACCTTGCCGCCGAATTTATGGCGTAAATGATAATTCCACGTGTGATACCGCTTGTTGTCGTCGGAATATTTGAAATTGTTTTTCATATTTATACTAAAGCTTTTTTCAATACCTCGTCCATACTTTTAACAGGAATAAAGTTCAGTTTTTTCCTTATTTCCTCGGGAACGTCGTCCGTATCGGCGATATTGTCGAACGGAATTATAATATCCTTAATTCCCAAAGCGTACGCAGCGAGCGATTTTTCCTTTAAGCCGCCGATAGGTAAAACGCGTCCGCGAAGCGTGATTTCGCCCGTCATTGCAATATCGCGCCTTATGGGTCTTTCCGTGAGCGCGGAAACAAGCGCGGTCGCCATAGTAATTCCCGCGGACGGTCCGTCCTTCGGGACTGCGCCCTCGGGGACATGAATATGTATGTCCTTTTTATCGTAAAAATCCTTGTCGAGCTTAAATTTATCCGACCTTGAACGGATATAGCTTATCGCCGCCTTTGCGCTCTCCTTCATCACGTCGCCGAGTTTGCCCGTAAGCTCAAGCTTGCCGCTGCCGTCCATAATATTCGCCTCAACCGAAAGCGTTGTGCCGCCGACGGAAGTCCACGCAAGACCTCTCGCTACTCCGACCTGATTTGACTTATTCATTAAATCCGAGTGATATTTATGTCTGCCGAGATAATCGGTCAGATTTCTGGAATTGATTTTAACTGATTTTTTACCGCTTTCAAGAAGCGTCTTAGCCGCCTTGCGGCATAACGCGCCTATCTGCTGTTCAAGCAGTCTTACGCCCGATTCGCGCGTATAATATTCAATAATATCGCGTATCGCGGTATCTGTAACCTGTACCTGTTTTTCGGTAAGGCCCGCTTTTTCAAGCGACTTTTTCACAAGATAATTTTTCGCTATATGGAATTTTTCGTCCTCGGTGTATGTCGAAAGCTCGATTATTTCCATTCTGTCCAGAAGCGGACGCGAAACGGTGTCAAGCGTGTTTGCCGTTGTGATAAATATTGCCTGCGACAAATCGAACGGTACTTCTATGTAATGGTCGCGGAACGCGCTGTTTTGCTCGTAATCAAGTACCTCCAGCAGCGCCGCCGAGGGGTCGCCTTTGTAGTCTGCGCCCATTTTGTCTATCTCGTCAAGCAAAATCAGAGGATTTTTAACACCCGCCTCTTTTACAGCCGCGATAATTCTGCCCTCCATTGCGCCTATGTACGTCTTTCTGTGACCGCGAATGTCCGCTTCGTCGTGAATACCGCCGAGCGATACGCGCACATATTTGCGGTTTAAGGCTCTTGCGATTGATTTTGAAACCGACGTTTTTCCGACGCCCGGGGGACCTACAAGACACAATATCGCACTGTTCTTGCCGTTGGTGAAGTGACGGACGGAAAGGTATTCGAGAATACGCTCCTTGACCTTTTCAAGCCCGTAATGGTCTTCGTTTAATATTTTTTCAGCCTCGGAAATATCAAATCGTTCCTTTGACGCCTTATTCCACGGCAGTTCAAAAACGGTGTCAAGATAATTCATAAGCACAGTGTTTTCAGGCGACTGCGGCGCGGTATGCAGGAAGCGGTCAACTTCTTTTCGAAGCTTGTCCTTAACCTCTTTCGGAGCTTTCATTTTGTTGATTTTTTCGGTATATTCCGTCGCTTTCGCGCGGTCGTCATCTCCGAGCTCCTCCCGAATTACCTTCATTTGCTCACGGAGATAATATTCCTTTTGGTTTTTGTCTATTCTTTCCCTGACCTTATGTGAGATTTTGCGTTCAATCTCCATAATCTGCATGCGGTTCTGCATTGCTATAAGCAAGCTTTCAATTCGTTTGTAAATGTCAAGCTCCTCCAAAAGCTCCTGTTTTAACTCATTTTTCAGCTCAACGCCCGCCACTACGGTATCACAGAGCCTGCCGATGTCGTCAATCGCCATAACCGACATGTAATGCTCCGCCGACAGCTTCGGGTTCTGCGCAAAATATTCCTCATACGCTTTTTTAAGGCGGCTTTTATACGCCTCGTCAAGCGGCGTGTTATTCGCGTAAAGCTCTTCAAATTCCTCTATTTTCGCCTTAAAATACGGCTTCTCCGCGATTATTTCCCGTATCGCGCCGCGGCGTATTCCGCCGACAACGACGCGCGTAACGCCGCCGGGCATATTCATGACCTGCTTTACCTTTGCGATTGTGCCTACGGTAAAGACGTCGCTCACCGTCGGATTTTCCGTTTCGGCATTTTTCTGCGCGGCAAGAAAAACAAGCGAATTTTCGGCAACCGCCGCTTCAAGAGCCTTTACGGACACGTCGCGTCCCGCGTCAAAATTCAGCGTCATATACGGAAAAACCACCATGCCGCGCAAAGGTATAAGCGGCATTTCGATTATATTTATATTCACGTTATTCACTCCCGATTTATTGGTATTCCTTATTATATAACTATTTCGGGATTTTTTCAAGCGTTTTTTGTGCATGTAAGGATTTGCATAAACTTTTTTGAGGTTTGCTATTGCAAATTTTTTAATATATGATAAAATAATTATGTATCGTTTTAACTAATGGGGTGTTATATTGAAGAATATTTTTAAAAAAATCGCAGCTTTTTTTAAATCTGCAAAAAATATATTGAAAAAACTCCGCTGGAGGGAAATCGCGGCAGTTACGGCTTTGGCTGTTCTCGCGGGATTTATAGTTGTTCCGTCTGTAAGCAAAAGCGCGCAGAACGGGAAAAGAAATAAATGCTCCTCCTCAATGTATCTTATGGTTGAGCGTCTGTCAGACCATTTATCCGACGACGACGACGGCGACTACTGGCAGGAAATCGCGCTTAAGAGCGGCGGCAGAGAAGCAATAAGCCGCCTTGCGGAGGAGCTGCTCGAAAAAGAGGGGCGGAAAATCGACGAAAACGACTATTATTTTGAATTGTCGGGTAAAAATCTGGTTGCCCGCTGCAAGAAGCACGAGGACATTACAGACCACAAAATACTGCTCGCAACGCTTGAAGATACGGACGAGGAGCAAAAACAGGGCGTTCCCGGCTGGAATGTCAATATGCAGCGGGAAATTCATGATATGGGGTCGCTTAGCGACGACGCAATAATTATTGACGCGGGAGTTCTCGGGAAATATTGCCTTGCGGCATGGGCGTGGGAGGATTACGTCAAGGAAGCAAACGAGGCGGAGGAAAACAACAAAGCCTTCAGCGCGTCAATCGTGCTTTTCGACGGCGTATATTACTATTATCCCGACGGCTTCAGAATAAGAAAGGGCGCGGCGAACAACACGCCGTTCAAATACGCCGAAGATACGGAAAGCCCGCGCAAAAGCGCGTATTATATTCCGTTTGACACTTCTTCCGTAACCATAGGACGCTTTTCTTCGGATAATCACGACGGTTCGGTTATGATTGACGGCGACGAAATATATATCTGGCAGTCGAAATCCTCAAAGGATTTCGGAAAGGGCTGGATAAGAGTATACTGCGAGCATAAGAAATTGTAACATACCAAGGAGGCGGGAAATATGTATAACAGGCATTTGGAAACATTTATCAAGGTTGCGGATTTAGGGAGCTTTTCAAAGGCTGCCGAGGCGCTGTACATATCCTCAACCGCCGTTATAAAGCAGGTAAATTTATTGGAGCAGGAGCTTGATTTACAGCTTTTTGACCGCTCTCACAGGGGCATAAGCCTTACCAAGGCGGGACGCTCGATTTACGGCGACGCAAAATATCTTATACAATATTCAAAGGACTCCCTGACCCGCGCTCAGAACGCTATGCAGGACGAGGAAAAGATTATAAGAATAGGAAGCTCGCTTATGACGCCCGCGCAGTTTATAGTAAATATATGGTCAAAAATCAAGGAATACTGCCCCGATATTAAATTCAGAATAGTGCCGTTTGAGAACACGCCCGAAAATGCGCGCGAAATTCTTATAAATCTCGGCACGAATATTGATATAGTGTCGGGCTGGTTTGACGAAAGCTTTCTGGATAACTACGGCTGCGGCGGGTTAAAATTATGCAGCGAGCCGATAAGCTGCGCGCTGTCGATAAATCACCCCTTGGCGTTTAAAGAAAAAATAAAGCTGTCGGATTTGTACGGCGAGAATGTAATGCTCATACACCGCGGCTGGAATAAATATACGGACGCAATAAGGGACGAGCTGATTACGGAACATCCGCAGATAAATATTATAGACGTGCCGTTTTTCAATGTTGACGTGTTCAATCAGTGCGAAAGCAGCAATGACGTAATGATAGCGTTCGGCTCGTGGCAGAATGTTCACCCCCTGCTCAGAATTGTGCCGATTGAATGGGAGCATAAAATCCCGTTCGGCATACTTCATTCCCCCGACCCTTCCCCGCAGGTGTCGGACTTTCTCAGCGCCGTGGCAAAGGTATATAATGTGTGATAACGCTTGCAGTGATAACGCCCATCCGGGCGTTATTGTTTTGTATAAACCTTTTGGTTTGGACAAATAAACTTTTCGATACTTCCGTTTATATGTAATCTATGCTACAATAATAAAAAAAGCTTATTAAAGGAGGAAAACAAAATGGAATTTGTAACACTGAACAACGGCGTAAAAATACCGCTGGAGGGATTTGGCGTATTCCAAGTGCCCGACAGCGCGGAATGTGAAAAAGCCGTGCTTGACGCGATTGAAAGCGGCTATCGGCTGATTGATACCGCGGCGGCGTATATGAACGAGGAAGCAGTCGGCAGCGCGATTAAAAAAAGCGGCGTGCCGCGCGAGGAGCTGTTCATCACAACAAAGCTTTGGGTTCAGGACGCAAGCTACGAGGGCGCGAAAAAGGCGATTGAAACCTCGCTTAAAAAACTCGGGCTTGATTATCTTGACCTGTACCTTATACACCAGCCCATGGGCGACTATATCGGCGCGTACCGCGCTATGGAGGAAGCATATGAAATAGGCGGTTTAAAGGCAATAGGCGTATGCAATTTCTACCCCGAGCGTTTAGCGGATTTCTGCGAAACGGTAAAAATCACTCCCATGGTAAATCAAATTGAACTGCACCCGTTCTTTCAGCAGACAAAAGCGCTTGATTTAATGAAAGAATACGGTGTTGTTCCCGAAGCGTGGGGACCGTTTGCGGAGGGCAAATTCGGAATATTCTCTCACCCCGTTTTAACGGAAATCGGCGAAAAATACGGTAAAACCGCCGCGCAGGTGGCTTTGAGATGGAATGTGCAGCGCGGGGTTGTCGTAATCCCGAAGTCCGTTCACAAGGACAGAATGAAACAGAATTTCGATATTTGGGATTTTGAACTCAGCGAAGATGATATGAATGAAATCGCGGAACTTGACACGGATCACAGCGATATTGTAAATCATTACGACCCGAATTTTGTGAAAATGTTACACGGAATGAAAATACACGATTAAAGAAAGGAAGTAAAAAACTATGAAAAAGAATTTTATCACAGGATTTATCTCGGGCGCGGTCATTTTCTCAATGGCTGGCGCGCTGGCGGCGAACATGGTGACAACGCCGAACGCATACCCCGTTAAGCTTGACGGAAAGGATGTAAGCATTGAGGGCTACAATGTAGACGATTACACATACTTCAAGCTCCGTGACATTTCAGAGGCTGTCGGAGGCTTTGATGTGGAATTTAAGGACGATACCATTACATTAACCTCGAAAAACAAGGGGCTTGCAATCAAGGACGAAGGAATGTTCTCGTCGGGCGGCACGGTAACAAAAGCGGTCGAGGGCGAATTTGACGAAACGACAAACTGGCTTGACAACACGCGCAAGGGCAACACCGCGCATGTAGACCACGCAAACGTACTTTATCAGATACCCGAAAATGAAACAGGTCTGCCTATGGTATTCCTGCACGGCTACGGTCAGTCGCGTATGGGCTGGATGACAACGCCCGACGGACGCGAGGGCTGGTCAACGTCGTTTTTGAAAAAAGGTCACAGCGTGTTCCTCGTAGACCAGCCGCGCAGAGGCGAGGCGGGCTCGACAACCGCAATGACAAACGACGGTATTGACACGTGGTCGGAAACGTCAAAGGAGTATATGCCTGGAGACCAGGCGTGGTACACGCATTTCCGTATAGGGCGCACAGCGCCCGAACGCTATGACGGCTCACAGTTCCCCGAAGGCGAAGAAGCACAAGACCAATTCTTCCGCCAGATGACGCCGAACACGGGCAGCTTTGATATGGCTGTAAACGTTGCGGCAATCGTTGCGATTGAGCCGGGCGGCACGCCTGAAATCGGTTCGGAGCAGTACAAGAAATTCCTTGACGCTAAAATTCCTATGATTATCTATTTTGGCGATTATATTGATAATGGTCCCGAGGATATTCAGTCAACGTCATTCTGGAAAACAGTACGCGACGGAGCGGTTGCGTTTGCGGAGCAGTATAACAAGGACGGCGGCAACTGCACGGTTATAAATCTTCCCGACATCGGTATGAAGGGCAATTCACACTTTATGTTCCAGGAAAAGAACAGCGAGGAAATCGCGCAGCATGTTGAAAATTGGATTAGGGAGAATGTAAAATAATGAACAGGGGCGAACAGTGTTCGCCCCTTTCTTAATTTGAAAATATAACATTAACATTTTTACCTGTCTTTTTTGCATAATCAATAGTGTATTTTGTTCCTCGTGATTTTCCGTCCCAAACAATCAACGCTTCATCGCAAATATCTACCATTTCTTTATTTCTTTTAAGAGGCGCTGCCTTGCGATATAAATTGTATTTAGGACGTAAAATCAATTTTGATAATTTATGTTTGTCGGCATAATTTTCAGCCACAGCATCAATACCCTTTGCTCCTCCGACAATAATTAAATCTGTATCTTCAGGAACATAAGGCGACAAATCAAACTCACCGATACTTCGGGAACCAGCAATAAGCAGTTTCATAACAACCTCCATATGCGTCATAATTGCGTCAAAATATGTTTATATTATATCATGGTGTTATAATTTAGTCAAGTTTTCATCATAATTGCGTCATTTGGAGGAACTTATGAAAGATATATTGCCAAGATATACAATGAGAATTAACAGAAATCTATTAGACCGTCTGCAATATATTGCCCAATACGAGGGCAGAACAGCAAATAAACAGCTTGAACATTTAGTGAAAAAAAATATCAAAGAATTTGAAGCAGAACACGGCAGTATAACTGACGATATGATAAATGATATGTATTCCAACAACGTGTAAATCAGATGTTATACTCTGATTTACACGTTATTTTTTATTCAATTTGTCTAAATCCGCTTTGGCGGCGCGCAGCCGCTCGGGGATTTTCTCAATCGGCATATTTGCATGCACGGCGGTTGTTCCCGCCTTTTTTGCAGTTTCATAATACCAGCATTTATAATCAAGTGTATCAAGCGTATGCTGCAATTCCTTCATCTGCTTAACGACCTTCTCCCTCTGCTTTTGGAACAGCGCAAGTCTGTCGTCAATCGTTTCGTCACCCTTTAAAGCCATATCAATATAGCTTTTAATATCCTTAATCGAAAGTCCCGATTTTTTCAGACATTCTATAACAAACAGCCACCCGAAATCCTTCTCGCGGAATACGCGTATTCCGCCCTCGGAGCGTTCGACAAACGGAAGCAAGCCTTCTTTGTCGTAGTAGCGTATGGTTGACGGCGCAACGCCTAAAATTTTCGCGGCTTCACCTACTGTATAAATCATTTTTCAATCTCCTTAAAAAATTTTTCAAAAAACTCTTGACTTAAAGTTAACTTTAACTTGTATAATATATTCGAGGTTCAAAAACATTATATTACTTATTACATAAAAAGTCAAGGATGAAAACAGCTATAGTTATAACCTTTTGGTTGGAAGTGTCAAACTTTTTGGAACTTCCGCAATCAAAAAATATAGGTTATAATATAGTTACAAAAAAATGAAAGGAGCAGATTATGAGCAAGAAGGTTTTAATTTTATCAGGCAGTCCGCGAAAAGGCGGAAATTCGGATTTGCTGTGCGACGAATTTATGCGCGGAGCGCAGGAGAGCGGCAACGATGCCGAAAAGATTTTTATACGGGACAAGAAAATTGCGCCGTGTGTGGCATGCTACTATTGCCGCGATAACGGCGGAGCATGCGCCATAAAGGACGATATGGCGGAAATTCTCGACAAGATGCTTGCGGCAGACGTAATCGTCATGGCAAGCCCCGTGTATTTTTACTCTATTGACGCGCAGCTAAAGGCTGTAATCGACCGCGCTGTCGCAAAGTGGACAAAAATTAAAAACAAGGAATTCTACTACATCATGACCGCCGCCGAGGACAGCGGAACCGTCATGGACTGTACGCTTGAATGTATGCGCGGGTTCGCGGTATGTCTAAGCGGCTCGAAAGAAAAGGGCGTAATTTACGGAAAAGGCGTATATGAGGCAGGAGAAATCAAGAACACGCCGTATATGAAAGAAGCTTACGAAATGGGAAAGAATGTATAAGGAGGAAACAAACATGAAAAAAGTATTATCAATTTTAATGACGTTAGTATTTGCAATGTCTATGATGACAGGCTGCTCGGCAGAGGAAAACACAACCGCAGCCGCGGAGGATTTCACGCTTACAATGCAAATCGGAAACCCCAGCATGACGGTAAACGGTGTTGAAAAGCCGATTGACGCAGAGGGCAGCGCGCCCGTTATTATAGATAACAGAACTCTTCTCCCCGTCCGCACGGTGGTTGAAGAAATGGGCGGCACAGTCGCATGGGACGACAGCACAAAAACGGTAACCTTGAATTATCAGTCGGACGAGATTAAGCTTGTAATTGACAGCACAGCAGCAACTTTAAACGGCGGAGCGCAGACGCTTGACGTTGCGCCGAGAATTATAAATGACCGCACAATGCTGCCGATAAGATTTATAGCGGAAAGCTTTAAGTTCGGTGTAGCATGGGACGATACGACAAAAACGGTAACTATTACCAAAGCGGCGGCACAGCCCGAGGAAACACCTGCCGCAACAGTTGCCCCGACCGACGCCCCGTCAAACGGCGGAAAAGCCTTGGTTGTCTATTATTCAGCGTCGGGCAATACGGAAGAAGCTGCGAATTATATCGCAAAGGCGGCAAATGCAGATACGTTTGAATTAGAGCCTGTAAAGGAATATTCCGACGCAGACCTTGATTGGACGGACGAAACAAGCCGTGTTAATGACGAGCATAACGACGAAAGCAAGCGCAATATTGAGCTTAAAGCTACAACCGTTCCGAACTGGAGCGAATATGATACAGTGTTTGTCGGCTACCCGATTTGGTGGGGTATTGCCGCTTGGCCTGTTGACGGCTTTGTAAAAGCGAATGACTTTACGGGTAAAACCGTCATTCCGTTCTGCACCTCGGCAAGCTCGGGTTTGGGTCAGAGCGGCGAGCTTCTTGCGGAAATGGCAGGCACGGGCGACTGGCAAACAGGTATGCGCTTCCGCTCGGGCGCAAGCGAAGCTGATGTTACCGAATGGGTAAACGGCTTGAATTTAAAGTAAAAAATACAAAAAGGAGAGCGCTTGCTCTCCTTTTTAATTATTCCTTATCCTTTGATTTCATATCCTGCAAAGCTTTTCTTGTCCGTTCGATTTCCTCTTCGGTTTTCATTCTCGGGACAAATTTACGGATAACATTTCCCTTGCCGCGGTTTTTAATATAAAACCAGCCGAAAACTGAGAACACAAGCGCGCCCGCGCAGTTTACCATTAAATCCTTCATTGTGTCAACAATACCAATATCGAGATAGCCGCCGTTTACGACATACTGTCCGTCGGCGTAATTTATAACGGTTTCGGTTATCCCGCTGAGCTTTATCGGATTATTCAGTCCCGAGGGGTTGAGCGCCACGGACGACACAGAATGAACTATAAAATCCTTCTGCATATCGGTGTGAAAGAAATAGTCGCCCGTAAACTCGAAAAACTCCCACAGCACGCCTATTGTCATTGAAAAACAGAACGCCACAACCGTTACGAAAATCGGCGACATATCAAAATGAATATTCGGCGCGCGGTTTAAAATATCAATCAGCGCGAAACCGATAGCCGCCATAATAAAGCCGTTTATCGAATGTAAAATCGTGTCCCAGTTTGAAAATATGGTATAAAAGCTCTGTATTTCACCGAGAATTTCAGCCGAAAAAATAAACAGCAGTATCACAATTTCAAGCGCGCTCGGCAGATAGATATTGAGCTTTATATATGCAAAACGCGGTATGTTAAACAGCAGCATGGTAAGCGCGCAGAGGAACACATTATACCAGTTCCCGTGTATTCCCTCCGCGATTGCCGTAATTATAACCAAAATCTGAAGAATAATCAGCAATATCCATATTTTTCTTCTGCTTTTATCCATGTTTTTCCCCTTTCGGATTTAAAAGTTCATATATTTTATATACAATTCGTTAAACAAATCGTCATTTCCGAGCGTTATTTCACTGCTTTTTTTCTTCATACCCTCTATCCGCTCATAACCGTTATCGGACGCGTATTTTACCGCGCCGCCCAGCGAGCTGTTGCCGATAAATTTCACCTTATCCGCAAGCTTCGGGGGAATAAGCCCGATTTTCGCGGCTTTTTCTATTTTCAAGCCGCGCCCGAAGCCGCCCGCGATATAAAGCGTGTCAATATCGTCAGCCGCCGCGCCGTAACGTGTCATCAAAATTTCAATTCCCGCGCGTATCGCCGACTTAGCCGTCTGGATTTCACGAATATCGCTTTGTAGAAACCTGATTTTATCCGTCACGGGATAGCCGTCATTGAAATATTTTTCGGTAAACAGTCCCGTTTCGTCGATTATCCCGTTTTCCAGAAGCTGCGCCGTCAAATCGACAATTCCCGTTCCGCAAATCCCGGCGGGCGGTTTGCCGTTTATTGTTTCCGTTTTTCCCGATTTAATATCAAGCCCATATATTGCGCCGTCAACCGAGCCGATACCGCAGCTTATGTTTCCGCCCTCAAACGCGGGACCTGCCGCCGTTGACGCGGTGAGGATTTTGTCCCTGTTCCCTATCGCCATTTCGCCGTTTGTGCCGAGGTCTGCGAACAAATTCACCTTGTCCGACAAATCAAAATCCGTCATGTAAAGACCGCTTGTTATGTCGCCGCCGATAAACGCCGACAGCCCGCCGATAATTGTTATCTGCGTACCGTTTTCCTCAAAATTCAGCGTTTTTGTATGCGAGGCGCAAAACGGATACTTCCCCAATTCTTCGCACGGATAGCCCATCAGAAGATAAACCATCGCCGTGTTCGCGGCAATAATTATTTTATCTGCCCTTTCACTTGTAAGCGCGTCTATTCCTCTTTTAAGCTGATACGCAATAATACGCTTGAGCTCAATGCCACGTCCCCTGCTTGACGCGTCAATTCTTGACAGGACGTCAACGCCGAATTTCCGCTGTAAATTTATTTCGCGGTGCTCTTTAACCACCCTTCCGCCCTTAATAAGCTGAAATGCGAGCGTTGTCGTACCGATGTCGATACATATTGTCAAGCCGCCGTCCGCGTTTTTAATTTCAAAATCGTAGTCTGTTAAAATGCTGAACTCACCGTTAAACGGAACGGAACGGCGCGGACAGCCCGCTCGGCGGCAGTTTGCGCAGTCAGCGCTGCAAGCCGCGTCTTTATTTATTTTTATGTCAAAACCGGTATTTTTACTCATGCCTCTTAATCACGCCTTCACCCGTTTTTTGTTTTCATATTCTAACACGAATTATAGCATATTTTAGCGTATGGTGTCAATAGCGCAGATAGCGCCGCCGCCATAAACAAACTTTACGCAATCCCTGCACACTTTTTTGTAATTTTCATATTTTATAACATGGGATTTACCATAAAAATATTGAGAAAGGATTGATAGTTAATGAATGATTGTGTAAATGAAAGATGCACAAATTCCGCTTGCGGAACCGATTTCCGCGAGGCTGTATGTATACATACCGATAAGATTTACGATAGCTGCCGCGAATAACTGTAAGCAAGATATATAAATAAAAGCTGCCGCGAAAAAATCGCAGCGGCTTTTTATTCTATATCAAGAAATTTATATACGGGAGTATTTAAAACTTCGCCAATGAGGAAAATTGTTTTTATGGAAGGACAAAAATAACTGTTTGGTCCTTCGAGCTGAGAAATATATCCCGTTGACAACCCGCAGGCTTCAGCCAGCTCCTCTTGCGTCATGCCCTGTAATTTTCTGTAATAAGATATTTTCAATCCGATTTTTATTAAATTGACTTTATATTGACTGTCTAACATCTGCCACACCTCCCATTTTGGATATTATATACTATTTATTTTATGATAATAATATGATAAAATATATATAACCTTAGAATATATATAAGGTTTCATATAAAATACAATACAAAAATAAAAAAATGTACCATTTTGTCGAAAAATACGTTATAATAGAGAAGGAATAAAATATGACGGAGGAAAATAATATGCGCATTGCTGTTTGTGATGACGATAAATTATGTATTGAACAAACCGAAAGCTATCTTAATTGTATGAACGAGGTAGACTTTGAATATAACATTTTTTACAGCGGAGAGGCTCTGTTGAAGCAATATCATGAACAAGGCAGAATTTATGACGCTGTTTTTCTGGACATGGAAATGGGAGCAGACAGGTTAAACGGCATAAATATCGCAAATATGATACGCAATTTGGATAAGCATGTTATAATTGTTTTTATAACCAGTCATACCAAATATATGAAAGAAAGCTTTGTATGCGCTCCCTTTAGATTTTTAGAAAAGCCCGTAAATTTTGAGACGTTTAAAGCCGTATTTTTTAAAATTCTGAAAAAGCTTGAAGAAGACAAAGCAACATTGTCGTTTAAAAAGGGCAGAGAAAAAATACGTTTGCTGCATGAGGAGGTTTTATTCCTGCAAAGCATAGACCATACTACCTGCATTCAGACGAAAACAAAGGTATATGACACCTACATATCCCTATCCGATTTGAGCAGCAGGCTGAATCCAAATATTTTTGTGCAAACTCACCGTTCATACATAATCAACATCAACCACATATCGTCAATAGAAAAAGATAAGGTATGGCTTCGCGGCTACAGCCATTTTATCCCTGTCAGCAGCACATATAAAAAGGAATTTGAAAGAAAAGTATTTCTCTTGGAAGAAAAGGAAAGATTGTTATGAGTATTTATAATGTAATAGATATATCCACAGGCTTTTTTGAAACAATAGTCACTTTTATGCTGTTTGATAATTTTATGGAACGGCGTAAAAATTTCCCGTTTTGGGTATATTGGTTAGGAGTCATAGCGCTCACCGCAGGTATTAACATAAGTAATAATATATTTAATATAAGCATATTGAATTTACTTGGTATTGCTTTAACAACCTTTACTGTATCTTTTTTATATCAAGGCACAATAAAAACACAGTTAGTATTATCGGTGTTAGGAATTGCAACTTCTGCTTTTTCCGAAGTTATTGTTATGCTTATAATTTCTGTAGTTAAAAACATTGATACGGCTACTGCGGTGAATGACCCCAACTTGCGTTTACTTGGTATAATGCTGTCAAAAACACTGAATTTTGCCGTAGCAAAGCTTATATGCTTATTCAGCAAAAAGAAGTTAACAAAAATTCAAACGGGCTATTGGATATTGTTTATTACTAATTTCTCTGTAGCAGTACTGACTATTTACTTGATTTTCAGTATTCAGGCAACAGATATAAATTCACCTACGGGTCATTTGTCTATAATATGTTCTTTAGGACTGTTATACGGTGTGTTTGCGACCATGTATTTATATGAAAACATGTCCAAGCAGTCGCAGATTTTAAAAGAAAAGGAATTGTCCGAGCAGCAGTTTGATACTCAGATAAAGCACTTAAACGAATTGGTTATCGCTCAAAAACAGGCGCGAAGCATAAAGCACGATTTGGCAAACCATCTGATTTCCATAAAATCATATCTGAGCGATAACAAAACAGATGAATGTTATGAATATGTAAACAATCTGATAGATTATGCCGATATAAATTCAGATATGATTGATACGGGCAACTCGGTTATTGACTCTATTTTAACGGCAAAAAGGAATTTGGCAAAATCAAAAGACATCGAATTTATTACAGATATACAAATTCCCGAAAACATGGAAATAGATTCCTCAGACTGCTGTATTATTTTCGGCAATGCTCTGGATAATGCAATAGAGGCTTGCGAAAAGGTTCAGGAACATAAATACATAAAGGTCAGCCTTGTATATCACGGAAATTCGCTTACATGTAAAATTACAAATTCGGCAATTAACGTCAAAAATACATTGCTTACAACAACAAAAGCCGACAAAGCAAATCACGGTATCGGTTTTACAAATATAAAAGATACATTGGAAAAATATAAGCATATTATGCAGATAGAGCAAAACAACGGTGAATTTACATTGTTTTTCATTCTGTATGAAATAACTTAAAGCTTAAATTCAACAAAACAAAAGTCGATTTTTCTACAAAAATCGACTTTTTTTATTGCTCAGGTCTATTTTACGTCGCAAAACCTACCGTTTCACGTTGCAAAGCGTGCACAGGAAAAAATTTCTGCTATAATAAAAGCAAGAAAAATGTCGAATATATGCTTCTTGATATAATTTGGAGGATTAAAGAAATGAAAAAACTATCAGACAGCCTGTCGGGCGCGTTGGTGCAAAGCGGCGTTATAGCATCTGACAGGGAAATGCAATGTAAATACGGCTTGGAGCTTATGCTGTCCTCGCTGGGGGAAATATTATTTGTCATAATATTGTCTGCATTTTGCGGGAATTTTGTACAAACACTGGTGTTTTTTGCCGGCTTTATTCCCCTGCGCGTTTACGCGGGCGGGTATCATGCCGATACAAGATTAAGATGTTTTCTTATTCTTTTGGTAATATATGCGATTTTTACTGTATTACTGCATATATTGCCTACCCAAATATATCAATACATTATTTACGGAGCTGCGGTTTTATCCGTTATTATTGTTTGTGCGATGGCTCCGTTGGCTCACAGCAGAAAAAATATGAACGAAAAGGAAATAAAGACCTTCAGGAAAATTGCAATAGCTATTTGTTTGATTGAGGCAATATTAGTTGTGTCGGGCAGTGTAATTTTTAAAAATAATATATATATATTGTCCTTCGTGTTTGGTCAAATCGCCGTTACCTTTTCCATGGTTGCGGCAGATATAAAGAACAAAATCAAAGAAAGGGGGGAAATCAAATGAAAAATCTAAAAAAAGCAGCAAGTAAGCTTTTTAAAAAACATGGCTGGATAATTGCAAGCTGTGCTTTCGCTTTCGTAACAATCGCGGCGAATTCACCTTGTACTATACCCTACTATGAGCCGGAAGAGCCGGAAGGTTTAGCTCAGTTTAAAAAGTTTAACTAAGCCGTGTATCACATAGGTGATACTAAAATGTATACAAAGAAATATTACTATTTCTTTGTTGGGACAATGGTTGGATAATAATATACATATTTCAAGAAACAAAAGATAAATGCAATCCAATCATTTTCCCTATTTATTGATAACTAAAGATATAATCTTCGGATAGTTATACACTAAAAACAGGATAAAAAAATAAGATACAACGGACAGACATAATTAGCGGAAAAGCATAATGTTATGTGATTTTTATGACATAATATTATGCTTTTTTCGTAATTAAGCATAAGAAATATTGAACTTGAAATTCTTTTATGATATACTTACTTAAAAAGGCAAAATTATATAAAAAATTTAAGAAAGGTTGATAAAAATGAGAAAAATAAAACAAACGGCAGGCAGAGACGGATTGGGCGATTTTGCCCCTAAGTTTGCCGA
>CAZBXN010000029.1:0-15927 GCA_964496015.1 uncultured Lachnospiraceae bacterium
ATCTGGTTTCATTATGCGTATATCAGCTTGCAAACCTGTTTACGGCAGGACAATTTGGAATAGGCACATTTGCCGCGATAGTTGTTGTGATAGCCTTTATATATCTTCTGTTCCGTCCGAATAAGACGGAGCAGGTATTAAACCGCAGACGCAGATAGAAAGGATGATATAATATGATTGCTACTGTAGTAATATCGTTAATTCTTGCCGCGATAGTTGCAGCAATTATAGGTAACAGGATAAAGAAAAAGAAAAAGGGTCAGCTCGGCTGCGGCTGC
Source organism: uncultured Lachnospiraceae bacterium (assembly GCA_964496015.1). Taxonomy (GTDB): domain Bacteria; phylum Bacillota; class Clostridia; order UBA1381; family UBA1381; genus JALEPO01. The sequence goes on from CAZBXN010000029.1 coordinate 279, forward strand.
GGCTGTGAAGGCTGCAGCGGCTGCTGTGATAAATAACATACATACATGGGACTGCTTTTGGCAGTCCCCTTTGCTTTATGCCTAAAAGTACAAGCTACAGAGTGTCGGCTATTCGTCAAAATGACGATTTTTGTATAATCGTATACAAAAATAGATAAAATGTCGGAAATAATACACATATATGAAAATTGACTGTTGACGTACAAAGTGACGGAATTTATAATATAGGTATGAAAAAAACAGGCGGGGTGAATAAACGTGAAAGAGCCTAAAATCAAGGACGAAAATGAAAATGACAGCAACTTAATGATGAAGATAGCGGCGTTTATCGTCGATAAGCACCGTGCATTTTATTTTATATTTGCCGCAGCGCTGGCGCTGTGCGTTATTTCGATACCAAAGGTGCGTGTAAACAACGACATAAGCTCGTATCTGCCGCCGCAGACGGAAACAAGGCGCGGGCTTACGCTTATGGACGAGGAGTTTGTTACATACGATACCGAAAAAATCATGGTGACGACAATAACCGAGGAAACAGCCGAGAAATTAAAGGAAAAAATGGAAGCTGTGGACGGCGTAAAGCAGGTTGAGTTTGAGGACGATGACGACCATTATAAAAAGTCCTCGGCGCTTTTTACCGTTACGCTTGATGTTTACGACGATTTGGACAGAGAACTTGAGATAGTCAGCAATGTAAAAGAACAGCTTGACGGCTACGATTTTTACGCGTATTCCGATAATATTGACGACAGCTCGAAAACGCTTGAAAAGGAAATGACGGTAATACTCGCGATTGTTCTGGTAATTATAATCGCCGTGCTGCTGTTTACCTCCAAAAGCTTTATGGAGGTTCCGATTTTCCTGATAGTGTTCGGAATTGCCGCTCTTTTGAATATGGGTACAAACTACATTTTCGGAGAGATTTCGTTTATTACAAAATCGGTCGCGGTAGTTTTGCAGCTTGCGCTCGCGATTGACTATTCAATTATTCTTTCGCACCGTTTTGCAGAGGAAAAAGAAACAAAAAATTCATATGACGCAATTGTAACCGCCCTTTCAAAGGCGATACTGGAAATAAGCTCGTCAAGCCTTACGACGCTTGCGGGACTTGCCGCGCTTATTGTGATGCAGCTTAGAATAGGCGCTGATATGGGTCTTGTGCTGTGTAAAGGTATTGTCTGCTCGCTGCTTACGGTATTCCTTATAATGCCCGGGCTGCTGCTCAGATTTTCCGATAAAATAGACAAAACAACGCACCGTTCGTTTGTGCCGAGTATTGAAGGCTGGTGCCGTATAGTCATAAAGCTTCGCAAAATCGTGCCGTTTATATTTATCGGTATGATTGCCGTATGCGCAGTAGTTTCGTCAATGAGCGATTACGCGTTTGACGTGTCAAGCGAGCAGATGAAGAAAAAAACCGAAAATTCAATCGCAAAAAACAAGGTGAACGACGTATTCGGAACAGACCATCAGCTTGCCGTAATTGTGCCGTCGGGCGACTATGACAGGGAAGCGAAGGTAATATCTCTTATTGAGAAAAATCCGAATATTTCCTCGGCTCTCGGTCTTGCCAATACCGAGATTGACGACGACCATATGCTTACAGAGAAAATCAACGCGCGCGAATTGTCTAAAATGATGGGAATAGATTACGACATGTGCTGTCTGCTGTTTCAGGCATACGGCGCGGAGCATGACGAATACAGCGCAATATTCAGCGACGTAAACGACTATAAAGTGCCGATAATCGACCTGTTTCTATATATTCATGAAAAAATGGATTTGGGAATTATAAATCTCGACGAGGAACAGACGGACGACTTAAACGAGCTTTACGACACGCTTACAGACGCACAGGAACAGCTTGAAAGCGAAGATTATTCGCGAATGATATTTACATATACCTGCGACATTGAGAGCGACGAGGCGTATCAGATGCTTAAGGACGTGCGCGCGGACGTTGAAAAATATTATGACGACTGTCTGCTTGTAAGCGACAGTGTAAACAGCCGTGATTTGGGCGACTCCTTTAACGGCGACAATAAGAAAATAAATATTCTGACATTCCTTGCGCTGCTCCTGATTTTGATGTTTACATTCAGAAGCGCGGGCGTGCCCGTACTGCTGGTGCTTGCGATACAGGGAAGCGTATGGATAAACTTCACCTTCCCCGTGCTTGACGGCACTCACCTCTATTTCCTCGCGTACCTTGTCGTAAGCTCGATACAAATGGGCGCGACTATAGATTACGCGATAGTCTTTACAAACAGATACTTGGAGCTTAAAGAGGAAATGGATAAAATTGAGGCGGCAAAAGCTGCGCTCAACCAGTCGTTCCCGACGATACTTACATCGGGCTCAATACTGACACTTGCGGCGTTTTTAATAGGGCTTATTTCGACAAACGCGATTATATCGGCTCTCGGTATGGCGCTGAGCCGTGGAACGCTCATATCAATCATAATAGTAATGATGGCGCTGCCGCAGATTGTTCTTTTGTTCGATAAGTTTATTGAAAAGACTTCATTCAGAAAAGAAACCGTTGAGGCGGAAAAGGCGGCAAGACGCGAAATCTCGGGCGTTATGATAGCGAACGGCAGAATACGCGGACATGTGAACGGCTTTGTTGACGGCGTGTTCTCGGGCATTATAAAGGGCGACGTAAACGCGAGGATAGAGGTCGGCGATATAGAGGAACAGCCGCCGCTGAAAGCGATAGAAGAACATAGCGAGGTGATAGAAAATGAAGAATAATTCAATAAAGGCGATTTCATTTTTTACTGCAGCATTTATGATGTTTGCCGTTTTTGCCCCGTGCGTTCCCGCGGCAGGCGATACGGTTTCAATATCAAGCGTAAATGATTTTAAAAACTTTACGGAAAAGTGTGTTTATGACGAGTATTCAAAGAACAAAAAATTCGTCCTGCAAAACGATATTGATTTGAGCGGTGCGGAAATTAAAAGCGCGGAAATCTTCTGCGGCGAATTTGAGGGCGGCAATCATACGCTTAAAAACGTGTCGTTTACCTCCGAAAGCGTGATTAAGGGGCTTTTCAGCGAGGTTTCAAAGGACGCGGTAATAAAGGATTTGCATGTTACGGGCGATATGAAGCTAAGCTCGTCCTCGTCGAGAGAGTCTCTAATCAGAAAGCGCGCGGAGTCCTTTCTTAAAAAGCGCGATATAATTGACACGGAAGATACCGAGGATGGCGCGTCCGGAGGAATTGCGGGATATAATGAGGGAAAAATCATAAACTGCTCCTACGGCGGAAAATTAAGAGGACAGAAAAACACGGGCGGAATTGCGGGAATTAACGCCATGACGGGCGTTATAGACTCCTGTACCAACGCCGCCGAAATAAGCGCGGACAGCGAGGCCGGCGGAATTGCGGGATATAACGAGGGCAGAATAAAGCTGTCAAAAAACAGCGGCGTAATCTGCGCGGAGGCGAACGAAAATACAACGAATGTCGGCGGAATTTGCGGAAACAGTAAAGGCGCGGTTGTGATATGCACAAACGACGGCGCGGTGGGAGGCAAAAAATTCGGTGACAATATCGGCGGCGTATGCGGCGCGCAGAGCGGTGAAATCCGCGAATGTATAAATAACGGCTTTGTCAACGGCAGACGAAGCGTAGGCGGAATTTGCGGAAGATTTGAGCCGTATACCGATATTGATTTGTCATATGAAAGCGCGCGCGCCGCGATTGAAAAGCAGGCGGAAACGCTCAAAAACGATTTGCAGGATGGCAAAACGAAAATTCTTGATTACGCGCTTGATTTGATTGACGGCAACGGTGATTTGTCGGATTTACTGTCGCTTGTCGGCATATCGGACGGCAACACGTCGGACAGACTGAATAATCTTACAAATTCAGCGACGAGAATGATGGACAGTATCGCCGACGCGGCAAACTCGCTGTCCGACAGCGGGCTTACGGACAGCTTAAAGAGCTTATCCGACGATGTGTCAAGGGCAGGCTCTGATGTATCCGAATTTCTGGAGGATAACAAGGATGTTTTGCGCGATACGAGCAATTCGCTTACAAATTCTCTTGAAAGCCTTGACAGCGTGCTTCACGAATTTGACGGCGTGGGCGGCGATATAGACCGTCTTGTAGATAATCTCAACGATGCCGTCGATAAGGGCGAGGGTGATTTTGACGAGGCGAGAAACAGTCTCACAGACCGCCTTGACAGGCTGGAGGACAGCATGGACGACGCCATGGACGATTTGGACGACACGCGTGAGGAATTAAACAGACTGCTGAAGCAGACGCGGTCTGCGGTCGGGGAAATGGAAAACGCGTTTGAGGAAATTGACACGATGGCTGAAAATATCAGCAGGGAATTGAGCAGAATAAGAGCGTCTATAGAAAACTTCAATCAGAATATAGAAAATAAATTTCCTCATTCTACGCTGCGCCCGATAACAATTCCGACGAGTATTCCCATTCCGACGCTAAGACCGAGAAACGGCAGCTACGGTGAATATGAGGTTGAAACGGACACGGACAGCGTCGGCGCGGGATATGAGGTTGAAACGGTAGGCAAAATAACGGATATACTGTTCCCGAAAGCGTATGCAGCCGAAGCGGAGGAAAAAATCGCGATTACGGCGCTTAGAAGCACCGATATATCAATTCCGCGGCTTATTGGCGGAGAAAATGCCGATACTGCGCTCATAAAATACTGCGTGAATAACGGCGCGGTTGAGGGAACGGAGCTTTCGGGCGGAATTGCGGGAAGCGTTGGCTTTGAATCGAGCCTGAAATCGGGCGAAAACATAACGCTGCCCAACGGTAAAAAGGTGAGCACCGACTCCGTTTTAAAAGCCGTTACGGACAGCTGTATAAGTTACGGAAACATAACGGCGTCAGATAAATACGCGGGCGGAATAATCGGCAGGGGCGATACGGGAAGCGTTAAAAATTCTCTGTCCACTGGCGAAATCACCGTTGATGACGGCGGCTTCGCGGGCGGCACGGCGGGTCAGAGCAGCGGCGAAATAATAAATTGTATTGCTGTAAACGACATAGCTGCAAATGAAAATCTCGGCGGAATTGCGGGCAGTGCGCGGGACATTAAAAATTCATACGCGCTGCCGAGGCTTGACGGAAAAAAGAGCAACTCGGGGGCTGTTGCGGGCGCTGTGAGCGGCGAGCTTTTAAACTGCTATTTCATTGATGAGGGCTTGCCGGGAATAGACGGCATGAATTTGGAGGGCAAGGCGGAAGCGGTAAAGCCTAATGACATGGTGTCCTCGGACGGCTCAATTCCCGTCGGAATGAAGAATTTGAGCCCGGACGATTATTATATGGCGTCAGGTGACATATATCTGCCGCAGATTAAGGCGATAGCCGAAAATAAGGCGGAGAATATCGGCGCAATTTTGCAGTCGAAGTCGGCGGAGCTTTCACGGTTTCATTTTAACGTCCGATTTATTGACAAGGGTAAAGAATTAAAAAGCATGACCGTTGATTACGGCACAAAGCTGACGGAAAGCGACATTCCGAAGCTTGACGCAAACGGCGGCGAAGTCCCCGTCTGGGACAGGGACGTAACGGAGCCGATAATCCGTCATACGGTTTTTACTGCCGAATACAACAAGGCGGCTACGACGATTTCAACGGGCGAAGAACCGCCGCTGCTGCTTGTCGAGGGGATATTTGACGATAACACCTCTGTGACGGCGCGGGAGGAAAACGCGGACAGGACATTTTCAGGCTGCAAAAACGGAAAAGCGTATTCCTTTACTCTAAGCAGAGCGTCATACGGCTCGGTTAAGGTGCACATACGCAATGACAAAAAGCCTGCGGATAAGGCGGCTGTATTTAAAGACGGGCAATGGGAGCTTACCGACTGCGTGACGGACGGAAGCTACGCCGTATTTGAGGCGGCGGGACCTTGCGAATTTATACTTTTATATAAAAGACCGTCTGCGGTTTTAATTATACTTATCGGACTCGGAATAGCCGCGCTGCTTGCGGCGGTATTCGCTATTGTATGGAGGATAAAAAATGGAAGAAGTAAAAAAGAGGAAAACGTACAGGAATTACACACGGTCGGAAAAGGCGATAATACACGCGTATGTTGAGCTGATGGCGAAGCAGGATAAAATATCGGTCACGGATATTGTAAATCATGCCGACCTTAACAGAAGCACATTTTACGCCCATTTCAAATGCGCCGACGACGTGCGCGGGAAGATACATTCTGACGTGATTGGAAAGCTTTTGAGCCTTATGGACAGACACGATTACAGAAATTCTCTCGCTGACCCTTATCTTGCGATGAGCAGGATTGTGGAGTTTATAAAAAGCGACGAGGTTTTGTATAAGATGCTGCTGAATACGTCGGGCGCGGATAAGTTTTTAAAACAGCTTCGCGATATTGTAATTGAGCGGTACTTGTCGGACGAGGTGATTTTGCCGCATATAAAGGACAGAAATTCGTTTGAAATGAATTTGCGCCTGTTTATCGGCGGATATGTGTCGGTAATCGAGGACTGGGCTGCGGGGAATATAAAAATGACGCTTGAGGAATGTACTCGGATAATGAGCGAGTCGATTAAGACCTGCATACAAACATATATAAATTAAATGTTTGAATCTGCTTTTTGAGTGGTATATATAATATTGAAGGGAAGGCAGGTGTTATGCTATGATTATAACAATATCGAGAAGCTACGGAAGCGGCGGCAAGGAAGTAGGAAAGGCGCTGGCGAAGATGCTCGGCGTTAAATATTACGGACGCGAGATTTTTGAAATGCTCGGCGGCGGGGAAACGGTTGACGATGAGAGCATACATGAGGCTTCCCTTGAAGAAGCGGACGCAATTTTCAATATGCAGTCAAAGCTTATCCGCGATATTGCGGACAAAGAGGACTGCGTAATAGTCGGACGCTGCGCCGATTATGTGCTGAGAGATACGGACGGCGTAATAAACGTACATCTTTACGCGCCGCTCAGAAATTGCATGCGCCGTATTATGCGGCTTTACGAGCTAAATCCCGAGGACGCGAAAAGTCTTATTCATTCCATGAATAAGACGCGCCGCGATTACTATATGCACAATACGGGCAAGGAATGGTCGGATTCAATGAATTACGACTTCTGCCTGAGCACTGCGGGACTTACGACGGAGCAATGCGCGGAAATGATAAAAAATTATATTGAAGCGAGAAAATAAAAGCTTTAAAGGACAGCAAAAACGGAGAGCAAAAAACTTAGTTTTTTACTCTCCGTTTTTCTGCGTAAAATGTTTATTCTTCTATCAATACTGTATGCGTTGCGTCGTCCCAGTCAACATCGCAGTCGAGATTTTCGGCTATAAATCTAAACGGAACCATGGTTCTGTCGTTTATAAGCCTTGACGGGCTGTCAAGATAATATTCTTCGCCGTTTACATAGGCGCAGTCGCTGCCTATCGGTATAACTATCTCGTTTCCGCCTTTTTCGATTGTCGCCTCCATGTTTCTCTGGTTCCATGAAACCTTGGCGTTAAGCGCTTCTGCCACGCCCCTTATCGGAACGAAGGTATAGCCCTCGTCGAGTATTATCGGGTACTGGTCCTCAAACGCGATAAGCTTCCCGTTTACGCGTACTTTTGCGCCTATGTAGTCAATATCCTTGTGGTAATAGCGTAAAACATGCTCGACGTATTCCGCGTCGCCATATGTTTCCGCTTCCCAGTTTACTGCGTATTTTGCCGCGTTTTTGCGCTCGTCGAGCCATGTGTCGCCCTCAAATTCAGCAAGTATTTTATCAAGCACCGTCTGCCCGAAGTTGTACGACTGTATCATTTTCACATAGTCGCAGTCGTATCTTATAAGCGACTGCGATATTAAATATGCCGCGAACGGCACGCTTTTTTCGGGGTCTAACCTGTCCTCAAGCGTCCATTCCACGCCTGTTGTGTCCTTGCCGAATTTTGCGAAGGTTTTTTCAAGCGTGTATTCAATCTGCATTATTCCCCATGCAGGGTAAGGCGTTACGCCGTCCTCTCTGTAGCTCCAGTTTATGCCCGATGACTCCTGCATGCAAATCGCCGCCAGTAAATTCGGGTCAACTCCGTATTGGTCGCCCGCTCTTTTAAAAATATCGCTGTATTGCCTGACTGACTGACCGAGCGGCGCCGTTCCTATTTCAAAATAATCAAGGCTTGTCCCGTTGTGGTCGGGGAGTACCCCCGACGCGAATGCCGTAAGAGATGAAAGGCTCACGCATACCGCGGCTATAATTCCCGCTATCCGTTTCACTGTATATTGCCTCCTTTAACGATATACTATCTGCCTATAATTATACAGTAAATCCGTAAATATGTCAATGTATGATATTGACAAGTATAATTTTTCAATATGAGGCAGATAATACTAAGGTGTTTAAGGAGGGACAGAACATGAAACAGTATATAGAAATAACGGACGTGTTCGCGCGTGAGATTTTGGACTCCAGAGGTAACCCCACGGTTGAGGCGGAGGTGCATACTGAATACGGCATAGGCAGAGCCGCCGTGCCGTCGGGCGCGTCAACGGGTGAATTCGAGGCGGTGGAGCTTCGCGACGGCGACAAAAAGCGTTACGGCGGAAAAGGTGTAAAACAGGCGGTAGAAAATGTAAATAATATAATAGCCGACGAACTTATCGGCATGAACGTGTTAAACCAGCGTGAAATTGACAAGAAAATGATTAGTCTTGACGGAACGGAAAACAAATCAAGGCTCGGGGCGAACGCAATACTTGCCGTATCGCTTGCCGCGGCGCATGCGGCGGCAAACAGCCTTCAAATCCCGCTTTACCGCTATATAGGCGGCGCAAACGGTCATATTCTGCCCGTGCCGATGATGAATATTTTAAACGGCGGCGCGCACGCGGACAATAATGTGGACATTCAGGAATTTATGATTATGCCGTTCGGCGCAAAAAGCTTTCATCAGGCTCTCAGAATGTGCAGCGAGGTTTTTTATTCACTGAAAAAGCTGCTTGCAAAGGACGGCAATACGACGGCTGTCGGCGACGAGGGCGGCTTTGCGCCCAATCTTGAAAAGGACGAGGACGCGCTTGAAATTATTGTAAAGGCGATAAAAAAGGCGGGCTATTCGGTGGGTGAGGATTTCAAAATCGCCGTTGACGCCGCGTCCTCGGAATGGAAAGCGGGAAAAGACCTCTATAAGCTCCCCAAATCGGGCGAGGAAAAGACCTCGGAGGAGCTCATAGACTACTGGGAACAGCTTATAGACAAGTACCCGATTTTCTCGATTGAGGACGGCTTATCGGAGGACGACTGGGACGGCTGGGCTAAAATGACAGAACGGCTCGGCGGCAGGGTACAGCTTGTCGGCGACGATTTGTTTGTCACGAACAAAAAGCGGCTTGTTGAGGGCATTGCAAAAGGCGCGGGAAATTCAATCCTTATAAAGGTAAATCAGATAGGAACGCTGTCGGAAACGCTCGACGCGATAGAAACCGCTCACAAGGCGGGCTACAGCGCGGTTGTGTCGCACCGCAGCGGCGAAACCGAGGACACGACGATTGCCGATATTGCAGTCGCGCTTAACACGGGGCAGATAAAAACGGGCGCGCCGAGCCGCACGGACAGGGTGGCAAAATATAATCAGCTTCTGCGGATTGAGGAAGAGCTGTACGATACAAGCGGGTATAATATGTAATACAAAACGGCTGGGCGTAAAAGCCTCAGCCGTTTTGCATATTAGGATGTAAATATGTGGTAATATTAAAAACCGCGTTAAATTAAAAAATGCGCGGCACAAACCGCGCATAAAAAACGCAGTTTATTTTGCTACCACACAAAACCTAAAAATTTTAACTACAAGATAAAGTAATATACAACGAGCTAAAATTTGCACTGCATTTTTTACAGAACTAAAAAAGCTCATTTGAATATTAAATTATCTTAAAATTTTTATTATTCAATTTTTAGGTTTTAATGTGGTATGTATATATTATCATATTATGTAGGTTTTGTCAAATATTTTTTGTTCATAATTCTTTAACAAATTCAATACAAATTATTCATTGACAAATGCGGAAAAGTGAGTATAATATAAATTGAAAGGTCAAAGAAAGTCAAAGTCAAAAGGAAGTGACAAAATGGGTATAAGCGACAGAATAGAAGCGTTCATTACCGAGCTTTTAAAGGAAGAAGCCCCCGACGAATGGCTTGAACTGAAACGAAACGAGCTTGCTTCGGTTTTCGGGTGCGTTCCCTCACAGATAAATTACGTAATCTCGACAAGGTTTAATACCGAGCGCGGATATATTGTGGAGTCCCGAAGAGGCGGCGGCGGTTATCTGAGGATAAAGCGCGTATGCGGTGACGGAGAACCGGTTTTACAAACGATAAAGTCAATCGGGCAAAGCCTTGACTATCCCGCCGCAAGGGCGTGCGCGGATAAGCTGATGCGTGACGGGCTGTTATCCCAAAATGACGCAAAGCTCATTTTGAGCGCAGTATCCGACAATTCGCTGACCGTGGCACAGCCCGAAAAAGACAAATTAAGAGCAAACATATTAAAAAATATGCTTGCGGCAATAATATAAACAGACTTAGATTTTAAGAAAGGGAAAGGTGATTTTTATGTATGATTTATTTTCGGATTTGTTCGACGCGTTTGATTTGTTTTCTCAGCCCGTAAGCTACGGCGAGGAAAAGAAATGTCCCGTCTGCGGGCGGACGTTTTCGGATTTTCGCCGTACGGGAAAATTCGGCTGCGGCGAATGTTATAAAACTTTCAGAACAGGCGCGGCGGGAGTGCTGAGAAACACTCATTCGACAACGACGCATACTGGCAAGGTGCCCGAAAAGTCGGGCGACGCGATAAAGAAGCAGCGCAGATACGATACGTTAAAGGCGCAGCTGCAGGACGCGGTTAAGAATGAGGATTATGAGCTTGCGGCAAAGCTGCATAAGGAAATCCGCGCGATTGAGAATGAAAGATAGGAGGCGGAAAAATCATGATTTGGTATGAAAACAACGACAACGACATAGCGGTTTCAACAAGGGTTCGTCTTGCGAGAAATCTTGACGGCGTTCCGTTTCCGAACGCTCTGAAGGACAAAAAGGAAACGACGGAAAAGATTAAGAACTCGATTTTAAACAGTAATTCAACGCTCGGCAGAGATTTTGAATTTACCGACCTTGACAAGCTCGGCGCGGCGGAAAAACAGTCGCTTGCCGAGGAACACCTTATAAGCCCGCAGATGCTTGACGGAAGCGGTAAATCGGTGCTTATAAATAAAGACAAAACCATGAGCATAATGCTTATGGAGGAGGACCATATACGCTTACAGGTTATAAAAAGCGGTATCGCGATTGACGAGGCTTATGAGCTTGCCGACAAGGTTGACGACGTAATCGAAGAAAGCGTGACATATGCGTTTGACGAGGAGTTCGGTTATCTTACCGCCTGCCCGACAAACGCGGGAACGGGTCTTCGCGCGTCGGTTATGCTTCATCTTCCAGCCCTTACCATGACGGACAGCATAGGAAGAATTATTTCCTCGGCTGCCAATACGGGTATAGCGGTGCGCGGTCTTTACGGCGAGGGCACGCGAGCTTACGGAAATCTGTATCAGTTCTCAAATCAGATTACAATGGGGCTCAGCGAAAAGGAAATTCTTGAAAAGCTTAAAAAGGTTGTAAACCAGATTATAGAAACCGAGAAAAAGGCGAGAAAAGCGCTTTATGAGCAAAACAAGGACGCTTTGGAGGATAAGCTTTTCCGCGCCTACGGAACGCTTAAATACGCCAGATGTATTTCGTCGGCAGAGGCGAAATCTCTGCTTTCCGAGGTTTTGCTCGGACAGGGAATGGGCATAATTCCAAAGGGAATGTCAGTCACGGAATGTATGGTGAAAACCGCTCCGTCCTTTATCGGCGCGGATTTGACGGCTGACGAGCGCGACAGAAAACGCGCGGAATTTATAAGAAACAACATATAACACGAAAGGGGCTGATTACTATGTTATTTTCAAATTTTACGGAAAAGGCGAGAATTTCGCTCAGTCACGCGCATGCGAGCGCGTCGGAGCTCGGTCATAAATATATCGGCAGCGAGCATCTGCTCGCGGGACTTGTCCGCGAGGGCAGCGGCGTCGCGGCGAAAGCGCTGGAGCAGTGCGGCATAACAGACGAGCTTGTTATGTCAAAAATAAGGGAATATATAGGCTCGAACGCGCCGCTTACGCAGGAAATGGATTTGCCGCTCACGCCGAGAACAAAACGTATTCTTGAAATGAGCGCAATGGAGGCGCGCCGTTTGGGACACAAGTATATCGGCACGGAACATATTCTCATGGCGATTATCCGCGACGGCAGCGGCGTTGCGGCGAAAATTCTGACGTCGCAGGGAATATCGCTCCCGAATTTCTACGCCGATATTGTACGCGCGATTGAGGGCAGCTCAGACAATGAGCAGTACGCAGGATATTCAAACAGCGGCTATTCGGGAGATGAATATTCCGCGCCGTCAAATTCAAAAACGCCGACGCTTGACCAGTTCGGACGCGATTTTACGGCTCTTGCGCGCGACGGTAAATTCGACCCCGTAATCGGCAGGTCGAACGAGATTGACAGGGTAATTCAGATTTTGTCAAGACGCACGAAAAACAACCCGTGCCTTATCGGTGAACCGGGCGTCGGAAAAACGTCGGTTATCGAGGGCTTGGCGCAGAAAATCGCGGCGGGCGACGTGCCCGAACCGCTTAAATCAAAGCGGCTTGTTTCAATGGATTTGTCGGGCATGGTAGCGGGCGCAAAGTACCGCGGCGAGTTTGAGGAAAGGCTCAAAAAGGTAATAAACGAGGTGCTCGAAGCGGGCAATGTCGTGCTGTTCCTTGACGAGCTTCATACGATTGTCGGCGCGGGCAACGCCGAGGGCTCAATCGACGCGTCAAATATCCTAAAGCCGTTTCTCGCAAGGGGCGAATTGCAGCTTATAGGCGCGACGACGCTTAAAGAATACAAGAAGTATATTGAAAAGGACGCGGCTCTCGAACGCCGTTTCCAGCCCGTAACGGTCGGCGAGCCGACGGTTGAGGAAACGGTTGAAATATTAAAGGGTATCCGAGACAAATACGAGGCGCACCACAGCGTTTCGATTACCGACGACGCTTTAAAGGCTGCGGCGGAAATGTCGGCGCGGTATATAACGGACAGATTTCTGCCCGATAAGGCGATTGACTTAATTGACGAAGCGTCAAGTAAAAAGCGTTTGGGTTCGCAGACCGAACCGCCCGAATTAAAGGAAAAGGAAGCCGCGCTTGAAAAGCTGCTGTCGGAAAAACAGGAGGCGATTACGGCGCAGGATTTTGAAAAGGCGGCAAAGCTTCGCGACGAGGAAAAGACGCTTAAAGAGGAAGCTGAAAAGCTAAAAGCCGACTGGAAAGGCAGCGGAACGTCCTCGGGACTTGTCGTAACGAAGGACGACATTGCCAAAATTCTCGCGGACTGGACGCATATCCCTGCCGAGAAGCTGAAGCAGGAGGAAAGCGAAAAGCTGAAAAATCTCGAAAACATTCTGCATGAGCGCGTTATAGGTCAGGACAGAGCGGTTACAGCCGTTTCAAAGGCGATTAAGCGCGGCAGAGCGGGACTTAAAGACCCGAAGCGTCCGATAGGCTCGTTCCTGTTCTTAGGTCCTACGGGCGTCGGAAAAACCGAGCTTTCAAAGGCATTGGCGCAAACTATGTTCGGAAGCGAAAATTCGCTTATAAGAGTTGACATGTCCGAATACATGGAAAAGCACGCCGTATCGAAATTTATCGGCTCGCCCCCGGGATACGTAGGCTTTGAGGAGGGCGGACAGCTTACCGAGAAAATAAGGAAAAATCCGTATTCGGTAATACTGTTTGACGAGATTGAAAAGGCGCACCCCGACGTGTTCAACATCATGCTCCAAATTCTGGACGACGGTATTTTAACCGACGCGCAGGGAAGAAAGGTTGATTTTAAAAACACGGTTATAATTATGACGTCAAATTTGGGCGCGAAAGAAATTCTCGGGAATATGACTTCCAAGCTCGGTTTTGCGGGAAATAACGACGAGAAAAATCTTACCGAACACGAGAAGATTAAAAATAAGGTCATGGAGGAGGTTAAGCGCGCGTTTAAACCCGAGTTCCTCAACAGAATTGACGAGATTATCGTATTTGACCGTCTGACGGAGGAAAATATCAAGGATATTGCAAAGCTTATGCTGAAATCCGTTTCCCAAAGACTTGCGGCAAATGAAATCACCGCAGAATTTACGGACGCGGCGGCTGAAAAAATCGCGAAAGAGGGCTTTGACCCGACCTATGGCGCAAGACCTTTAAGACGCGCAATCCAGACGAAGATTGAGGATATGCTGTCCGAGGAAATCATTGACGGAAATGTGGCTAAGGGCGACACGATTACCGTTGACGCGGCAGAGGACGGATTTGCGGTAAAAAAGTAAATAACGGCTGAGCGGCGGAGGAATATTCCGCCGCTTTTTTGTTGTTTTGGCAAAACATTTCTGTTTTTTTATATAAACATTTTAATTTTACTGTTTACATTTAAGGAAAAATGATGTATAATTATAAAAAATATGTATAAAAGGACGGTATGACAAATGAAAGAAAGAAACAAATTTTCAGGCAGCTTAGGATTTATTCTCGCGGCGGCGGGCTCGGCGGTAGGATTGGGCAACATATGGCGGTTTCCGTATCTGGCGGCAAAATACGGCGGCGGAGTATTCCTGCTGATTTATATTATATTGCTGCTGTCGTTTGGCTATGCGCTGATGGTCGGCGAAAACGCAATAGGACGAAAAACGGGCAAAAGCGCGCTGTGCGCCTTTGGGGAGATGAGTAAAAAATGGGCGTTTATCGGCGTTATCGCGACGATTATCCCGATGATTATTCAGCCGTATTATAACGTAATCGGCGGCTGGGTTATAAAGTACGCCGTAACGTTCCTGACGGGAAATCATGCCGCGGCGGCAGAGGACGGCTTTTTCACGGGTATGCTAGCGTCACCCGCGCAGCAGCTTTTGTATCAGTTCATTTTTTCGGCTGTCACAACCGTTGTAATACTTCGCGGCGTTCAGAAGGGCGTTGAAAAATTCAGCACGGTGCTTATGCCGCTGCTTATAATTCTCGCTATTGTTGTGTCGGTATATTCAATTACCCTGCCCGGTGCGTCGGTGGGAATAAAATATCTGTTTATACCCGATTTTTCAAGATTTTCAATCCAGTCAATTCTCGCGGCGCTGGGACAGCTGTTCTACTCGCTGTCGCTCGCCATGGGCATAATGATTGCATACGGCTCGTATCTGCCGAAGGAAAGCGACCTTGAAAAGAGCGTTACCCGCATTGAAATATTTGATACAGCTATCGCGTTCCTTGCGGGACTTATGATTATTCCCGCAGTATTCGCCTTTTCGGGCGGCGACGAGAGTGCGCTCGGCGCAGGACCGGGACTTATGTTTATAACTCTCCCGAAGGTGTTCGACAGCATGGGAATGTCAACGCTTATCGGCTCGCTGTTCTTTATATTGGTACTGTTTGCGGCGCTTACGTCCTCAATCTCAATTATGGAGGCGATTGTTTCGTCGCTTTGCGATAAGTTCGGCTGGAAAAGAACGCATACGACTGTCGGCGTCGGTA
>CAZBXN010000030.1:0-14841 GCA_964496015.1 uncultured Lachnospiraceae bacterium
TGCCCGAAGTGCGGCTCTCATGCACAGCGTGAAACTGACACAATGCCGCAGTGGGCGGGCTCAAGCTGGTATTTCTTAAGATACACAGACCCGCATAACAATGATGCCTTAGCGTCAAAGGAAGCGCTGGAATATTGGACGCCCGTTGACTGGTACAACGGCGGTATGGAGCATACGACGCTTCACCTGCTCTATTCACGTTTCTGGCATAAGTTCCTATACGATATAGGCGTAGTGCCGACAAAAGAGCCTTACATGAAGCGTACTTCGCACGGCATGATTTTGGGCGAGAACAATGAAAAAATGTCAAAGTCGCGCGGAAATGTCGTAAATCCCGACGACGTTGTAAACGAGTTCGGCGCGGACGCGTTCAGAACGTATGAAATGTTTATCGGCGCGTTTGACCAGTCTACGCCGTGGTCGCAGCAGGGACTTAAAGGCTGCTACAAATTCCTTGAAAGAGTCTGGAATTTGCAGAGCATTGTGACTGACGAAAAGGGCTACAGCGCGGATTTGGAAAAATCCATGCACAAGACGATTAAAAAGGTAAGCGATGACTTTGAGAGAATGAAGTTTAACACAGCCATAGCGGCTATGATGAGCCTTGTAAACGAATTTTCAAAGAAAGGCTCTGTAACGCGGGATGAATATATGACGCTGATTACGCTTCTGAACCCCGTTGCGCCGCACATGACCGAGGAATTGTGGCATATTTACGGCAATGAGGGACTGTTGTCACTTCAACCGTGGGTTAAATATGACGAGGAAAAGACGGTTGACGATGAAATTGAAATCGTTGTACAGATAAACGGCAAGATAAAGGATAAACTGATGATACCTGCGGGACTTGACAGGGACGGCACGCAGGAAGCGGCGATGAATACCGATAAGATTAAGTCTCTTATCGAAGGTAAAAATGTCGTAAAGGTAATCGCAGTACCGGGCAAACTGGTTAATATTGTAGTAAAATAAACAGAAACGTATAATCACAAAAAGACCGCTTTTGGCGTACACTGTTAAGACAGTAAAATAGGTTGTCTGTCAAGCAGGATTAAAAATAGTCTATCACTTTTATAAGTGATAGACTATTTTTCTATATCATCTCAGAAATTCTGTCGGGGAAACGCCGGTGAAGCGTTTAAAGGTTTTATAAAAGGTGGAGTAGTCATTGAAACCGCATACGCTGTACAAATCCTTAACCGCCTTATATTCGGGCAAAAGCTGTTTCGCTCTTGCAATTCGGCGCGTGTTGACGAATTCCTTTATCGTAAGCCCCGTTTCCTCTTTAAATATATGGCAAAGGTGATATTTGTTCATATAAAATCTGTTCGCAAGTTCATCAAGCGAAATACCGTCTGTGAAATTGCTGTTTATGTACTCTTTGATTTTTGTTACGGTTTTGTTTTCGCTGGGTTTGTCGAGCGTCGAAAGCTCCTGCTTAAATATTGAGTTAATTTTTGCGAGAAATTGGATTATATATGTCTGTACCATTATTTCGCTTTCGGGAAGCTTATTTGATATGTAATAATAGATATTTTCGTAAAAATCACGCAGCTTGTATTTTTCAGCGAGCACTGAGGGGATACGGTTGTTTTCACCCATACGGCGGCGGTCTATAAAGCGCAGAAGGTCAAACGGCAGGGAAACGAGCCATTCTCTCTTAATTTGGACAAAATGACGCTCATAAGTACCCTGAGAATTAAAGGAGATAGTGTGAAGTTCACCGGGAGCGGTCAAAAAGAGGTCGCCCTCCTGAATTTTATATGACGAGTTCTCAACAAGATATGTCGCGTCGCCTTTTAAAAACAGCAGAAACTCATAGTAGTCATGCGAATGTACCGCCAAGCCCTGCGAGGTTGCGTTGGCGTAGCTGTACATGTAATTATCGCATCTGAAGGAAAGACCTTCCATATTACCGCCTCCAAATAAATTACTTTGTTATAATTATATCACAGAACCGCAATTTTTGCAATATGTAAAGCAATTTACGCAATTGAATATTCTCTTGCCATATGTTAAAATTGACTATAGAAAGCCGATTTTCACAGGGCAAATTGTGGAAATCGAAAAATAAAATTTTTAAGAGAGGAATGATTTAAGATGAAACGAGGTGTTTCAATCATCTGCTCATTGGCTATGGTTTTGCAATTATTGCTGACAGCCGTGCCTGTATGGGCGGAGGAAGGGGACGAAACGGCTAAATATCAAGCCCCCGACAGTCCTGCAGTTACATATAATATGAACGTGGACTGGAAATTTAAAAAGGCTGAGGAGGAGGTTTATGACAAAGACAATAACCCGTCCTTCTCGCTTGCGACAGCTACGAACACAGTTCTTGATGCAAACGGCAAGAAGTTCTATGAAGCAGACTATGATGACAGCACATGGGAGACGGTATCTGTTCCGCATCCGATAAACGCTGAGGACTCCTTCGACGGTACCGGCGTAACGGACGGTGAAGGCGGTCTTTACAGAGGCTTCATGTTTTACAGAAAGCATATAACTATACCTCAGTCGGATGCCGGCAAGAAGCTTATTCTTGAATTTGAGGCGGTAAGACAGACGGTGTATCTGTATGTCAACGGAGAATTGGTAGGATTTTACGAAGCCGGCATAGCGCCTATGGGTTTTGATATTACAAAATATGTCACACCCGGAGAAGATACGGTTATAGCCGTTGCGACAGATAATATGGGTGCGAGAGGAATTAACAACGATTTTGCCTGGGCTTACGGTTCAAGGGAGACAATTCCCGGAGAGACCCCAGGCGGACAGTCGGGTGTAACATACCAGTGGAACACTAAAGAATTTAACGAAATTCAGGGCGGTATCACGGGTAACGTAAATCTTTACGCAAAGAATAAGATTTACCAGACACTTCCCTTGTATAACAACCTGAAAACAACGGGTAATTATATTTACGGAAGTAATTTTGATTTTCGCGAGGGTTCGGCGGACATCACCGTCGAAGCTGAAGTAAGAAATGAAACGGATTTGGAAAAGGATATTACGTTACAGGTAGATGTTGTTGACGGCGACGGCAAGCTTGTCGATACCTTTACAGAGACGGCAGCGGTAGCGGCGGCAACAGATAAAGACGCGCAATTCCTGTCAATGGTTCCCGAAAACGCTTATAATGAGAACAAAGAGGGACAGGAGAACAACAACGTTGATATAAGCACGGTTGACGTGTCAAAAATCACGGCGACAAAAAACATCTCGGGCTTAAAGTTTTGGAGCGATGTATCGCCCAACCTCTATACGGTATATACATATCTTAAGGACGGCGAGACGGTTATAGACTCTCAGTCAAAGATTACGGGCTTCAGAGAGGTAGTATATGATAAGGATAAGGGCTTGCAGATTAACGGCGAGGCTACATATCTTAAAGGCTACGCGCAGCGTTCAACAAACGAGTGGGCGGCTATAGGCGTGGCAAATGACTGGCTTGAGGATATGGATATGCAGTGGATTAAGGAGTCCAACGCAAACTATATCCGCTGGATGCACGTTGCTCCAAAGCCCAACGAGATACGTTCGGGCGACAAATACGGAGTTATATCAATTGCGCCGGCAGGAGATAAGGAAAAAGATACGGCAGGCAGATCATGGGATCAGCGTGTCGAGGCTATGCGCGATACCATCATATATTTCAGAAACAGTCCGTCTGTCCTTTTCTGGGAGGCGGGAAACAACGAAATTACTGCCGCGCATATGAAAGAAATGACGGATTTGAGAAAGGCGCTTGACCCGAGCGGCGACAGACGTATGGGCTGCCGTACCATTTCAAGCGAAGCGCAGATAGCGGAGGCTGAATGGGCGGGAACAATGCTTAACCGTCACGATGCCAGTGCGTATTCGTCAATGCAGAAAACAGGAAATTATATTCCGATACTCGAAACGGAGTACCACAGAAACGAGTCTCCAAGACGTGTATGGGACGATTATTCACCGCCTGACTATGACTATGTGAATAAATGGTCGGGCAACAGAGATGCGGTGAACGGTTTGGATATGTGGGATCAGACACAGGAGGATTTCTCACGCACAATGTTTGCAGGCGACGGATATGCTTACTTCTATAACAACCGTGTCGGCGGCTCGGGCAACCCGTATTATGCAGGCGCGGCGATGATGGTATGGTCAGACTCCAACATGCACGTAAGAAACTGTTACTCGGAAAACGCGCGTGCATCAGGACGTGTTGACCCTGTAAGACTTAAAAAGGAGTCCTTCTATGCAATTCAGGCGGCGCAGTCCTCAACTCCTAAAATTCATATTTTAGGTCACTGGAACTATCCCAAGTATATTAAGGGAGACGAGGAAAACGGTAATTACTGGTATAACGAAAAGAAGGATAACGGCGCATATTACGTAGAAACAGGCGAAAAGCTTCAAAGAGACCCTACAAAGAAAACGGTTTATGTGGTAGGCTCAAACGGTCTTTCAAAGGTCGAGCTGTATGTAAACGGTGAGTTAAAGGGTACAGACACAACGCCTACGGATAACTACGTATACGCATTTGACGGCATAGACGTAACGCAGTCGGGTAAGGTATCGGCGAAAGCGTATAACGACCGTGACGAGGTTGTTGCGGAGCATGAAATTAAAACCGTCGGCGAACCTGCTACGGTAAGGCTTACTCCCGTCAAGGGCCCTGACGGACTTATTGCTGACGGAAGCGACATCGCGTATGTGGACGTTGAGGTAGTTGATGCTGAGGGTAACGTTTGCCCGACAGACGAGAGAAAAATCACCTTTACAATAAGCGGTCCCGGTGTGTTCATGGGCGGCTACAACAGCGGCGTTGGCAGCAGAATAGTAAATCATAAGGATTATGTATTTGCAGAGTGCGGTATAAACAGAGTATTTATCCGCTCAACGCGTGAAGCGGGTGAAATAACGCTTACCGCTCAGGGCGAGGGCTTCCGTCCGGTGGAGGTAAAAATAGACTCAGTAGACGACCTTGCAATTGAAAACGGTCTTACAGAGAAAGCGCAGCGTTCCTTCAAGCAGGGCGAGGTTCCCGAGCCCCCGAAGCCGCAGTCGGCTCCTGCGCTTAAGTCGCTCGGCGAGGCATTTACAGCAGATTGGACTGAAACGACAGGCAATGTCGAAAAGGTACAGGAAGCAGGTAAGGAATATTATACCGTGACGGTAAACGGAACAGAGGTTACCTTTACCGATAAGGCATATAAAGAGAGCGGCGACCTGATTTTCGGCGAAATCAACCCCGTGCTTGCGGCGTTAAAGACGGCGGGCGCGAACTTTGATTGGGAATACGTGACAGAGGGAGATATACCGTCTGTTATGAGCGGCGTTGCAGAGCTTCCGTACATAAAAATGACGGTCGGCGACGATACGATTTACGTTGCAAATAAAGCTACGGATATGTTCATAAACGGAGTAGGAACAACCATGATGGCTCAGCCTGTACTGAACTCGGCGCAGACGGCAATTATGGCAGATTTCAGCCCGATTATAAATAAGATACCGAATGTTTCCCTAAGCAGAAACGAGGAAAAAAAGAAGGTTGAAATCACAACGACTGCTTCGGCAGAACTTTCAAGTGCCGATACCATGTCGCTGTTATCGGATAATACATATCCCGCTTCTCTTTCAAACAAGAAAGGAGCGGTAACGGTAACGGCGACGGAGAAAATAACAAACGCTAAGCTTATCATAGCAGGCTATGACGAGAACAATGCGTTACAGAAGGTAAAAACGGCAAATATCACGCTTGAGGCGGGCAAAGCCTCCGCTCCGCAGGACTTCAGCGCGGATATGGAGGGTGTTGACAAGGTAAGAGCAATGCTTTGGAACAGCCTTGACAAAATGCAGCCGATTGCAGAGCCGATTGACTGCCCTGACACAGTAGGCTATAAGGTTGATGCGGTATACGAGTACGATACGGTTCAGGCGCTTAATGAATGCAATGAGGCGATTGCCGATACCGTGCTAAGCGATGATAACGCTCCCGACGGCACAAAGTACATAACCGTTGCTGACGGAAAGGAAATAAAGGCTGCAAGCCTTGACGACGATTCGTCGGCTGACATCATGTGGTCGGTTGACGTGAGATTTAATAAAGACGGTTCGAGCATAATACCGAGAAACAAGTCTAAGAACTACGGCACCTGCGTCCTGCGTCACGACCAAAACGGTACTCCGAAGCTTGCAATTCAGACAGGCAGTAAAGATTTTACGCATTATGAAACAATCGACCCGTCAGCATGGTATCATCTTGTCCTAATAGGCCGTTACAGCGCGCCCGATGCGAGAACGGATTTGATTTTGTATAAGTATGAGAACGGTAAGAAGGTGCTTGTGGCGCGCCATGATAACGTAAACCAAAGAAACCTTTCGGCAAACAGCAAGTCGGGCGCTCAGTATTGGTATGCAAACACCGGCATAAGTATTGATAACGCGCAGATTACAATGCTCGGCGCGGATACGCTTGATGTAACCTCAAAGGACAACGCAGAGGAGCTCAAGGCGGGCAATAATCTACAGATGTCCTACAGCGCGACACGTCAGGGCGCGTATATCACCAAGCCCGCCGTAACATGGGAGATATATGACGAGGCTGACGAAAATGTGCTTAACAGCGAGGAAACGGGCATTTCGATAGACGCAAACGGCATACTTAACGTCTCGCTTGATGCTGCGGACAGAGTTATAAACGTCCGCGCAACGGCTCAGATTAAAGAGGGCAAAGCAATACACACTTCAAAGAAAATAACCGTAAAGTCGGTTGACATTTCAGACGTTAAGTTTGATACGCTCACGCTAAGCGCGGAAAAGGATTATGTAAGCGCGGCAGAGCCGCTTACCATCACAGCGGCGGCGACAAAGAACGGAGCGGCTGTAACTCTTGCAGACAGCGACCTGATTTGGTACGCTGCGGATAAGACAAATATGATGAAGCTGGGCGACGATTTGAAGTGGATTAAGATTGAAAACGGCGTAGTAACCGTTGACCCGAAAGCAATATCGCAGGATATTACAATCCGCGCGGCAGACCCTGATGATAAGGTAAGAGGCTCAATAGCTGTTCACATTAAATCCTCCGATGCGCTCGAGGGCAATGAGGAAGGAACATCAGACAGACTTCTTACGGCTGATAACTGTGAAGCGCCGATAGAGACTGCGGAACTCGTGGAAAGTATTGACGGCACTCATGCGTATAAGGCGGCGGCAGGCTATCAGACGGCGTTTATAAGCGAAACAGGCAGCGACATAGTTGTTGAAATGGATATACGCTTTGACGGCGAGGGAGCGGGCTTCCAGCCGGCGAAGAACGGTAAGCTAAACACCTGCGTGGTTTCTCATGACGGTAAATTCAGTATTCAGACAGGTCAGTCCAACTATACATCATATGTGAATATATCACCTGCAACCTGGTATCATATCAGGCTTATCAGAAAACAGGGTGCGTACGCGCATATTATATTGGAGAAGTATGACGAAAACGGCGAGAGAACGCCCGTTGGAATTTATGAGGATGTAAACCAGCGCAATAACGAAGCTACGGCGTTTGTAAATATAAACGCGGGTACAACCTATGACAACCTGAGAATTCTTACTCCTGCTCCGACTAATATTACCATTGATACAGATGCAAAGACAGTGTTCGCGGGCGACACAATCCAGGCTTCCTCGGCGCTGTTCTGGAACAATCTTGAAATGAAGAATCCTGATGCTTCAACCTTTGAATATAAGATTTATGACGGAGAAAACAAGTATCCGCTGCCCGAGGACGCTAAGATTACCGTTGACGCGGCAGGTCTTATCAAGATAGACGCCATGGCAGATATAGGAGAGTATTATGTGCGCGCTATCGCAAAGGCAAGCGGTAAGTTCGCGAGCGAGAAGTTTAGGGTTAATTCCTCCGATATAATTGAAATCAAGAAACTCGGAGTAAATGAAGACGAGACGAGACTTGTAAATCTTACGGTTGACAAGAAGTTCTATTATGCGACAGAAATGACCTTCCTTGTTAAGGTATCAAGTTCAAACGGAAATGTTAAGGCTGTATATACAAAGTCAATGTACGGCGACGCGCTTGCGATGGGCGAGAACACGGTAGCTCTTGGCTTCGATTTACCCGCAGACTTTAATAAGGCTGCGGACGAAATCAGGATTTACGCTTTCACGAAAACTAATTCGGACGATGCAACGGAGGCTGATGCGAATATAAAGGTTCAGGCGGGAGATACGAGCAGTCATTCGACAGTCAGAATAACAGATATTCCGACATTTGACGCTGGTTCTACCATACTCGTAATGGCGCTTAAAGCAGACGCTGACGAGACAAATGTACAGGCTGAGGATATTCTGTATTTTGACCAGATTAAGACAGGGGATATTACAGATAACACCCTTATTATCACGTCCGACTATCAGCCTGGTATGACGGTTAAGCTCTCGGGCAATAAGAACGGAGTTCATACTGTCTTAAAGGGAATGGCTCAGCAATAAATAAGCTGTAAAGATTGAAAAATCTTTTCTCTCTTAATTAAAAAAACCACAGAGGTTTATCCTCTGTGGTTTTTTCTGTACTGTTAAAAATCATTAGTTACCGTCTTAACAGTGTCGCTCATTAGTGTCCTTTTTGCGTTATGCCTCATTTTCCATTCTTTTTACCCTTTTGTTTTCCCTTATAAACAGCCACAGCGCGCACGCGATACACCCTGCCGTCACTATGGCGGCGAAAATCAATTCATACGCCGATGCGGCAGTAAACGCTCGGCTCATGGACGGAGCAAAAACGGCAGTCGTTATCGGGAATTTCAGCAAATACAAAAACGTGTAAAACGCGGCTAAAAATCCATGGAGTATTTTGCCGATAAAATACGGTTTAAGGCTAAGTCTGTATTTTGAAATCACAGCTATAACCTGAGCGTGAACGCTAAGACCCGCAAAGCCGATTATAAACGAGGTTAAAATCAGTTTTTCGGCGATTGCGGCGTTTAATTCGGAAATTTTCAGCGTTCCCGTGACAAATTCCGTAATTCCCGCGACAAACGCGGTCGCTGTCGGATTTAATGAAATCAAATCGAGCACAAGACGGCTTATAACGCTGAAAAAGAGTACCGCGCCGCATACCGTGAGCATTGAGGATATGGCGTTCTGGAGCGAAATGTTGAAAATTTCCCCGACGCTTCTCTTTGGCGACGTCATAACGGTGGGCGGATTTACAAATTCGTTTTTCTTGTAAAACCGAAAAATTACTCCGACGGTCAGCGCGGCGAGAATATGCGCGATATAGAGCATTACGCCTATTTTCATATCGGCGTAAACCGCAATTCCGACAGAGCCTAAAATGAAAAGAGGTCCCGAATTGTTGCAAAACGCAAGCAGTCTCTCCGCCTCTGTTTTTGACAAATAGTTGTTTTCATAAAGCTCGCCCGCCGTAATCGCGCCTAAGGGATAGCCGCTTACAATGCCCAAAATAAATGCCGACGAACCTGCGGGATTTACGCGGAACAGTGGCATCATGCAGAAGCGGAACATTTTAGCCAGAAGCTCGCAGAAGCCCGAATAAATAAGCAGTCCCGAGCATATGAAAAACGGAAACAGCGTCGGTATAATCATTTCAAAGCATATATCAATGGCGTCATACGCGAGTGTAATTGACTGCCGCGCGTTCGTCACAATAAGACAGATAACCGCCGATATGGCAGTATACAGGATAAATTTTTTCATAAAATCTCACAGACCTTTCAAAAGTGTTCAAATTATGTATATGTAAAATTTGTACTGAAATATTCGCCCGCGTCATAAGTTAGAAAAGGAGATGATGCGAATGGGGAAGGTCAGAGAGCTTGTCGCCGATACCTGGGGCATTCCGAAAGATGTGATTATGGATTTGCCGAAAATCTCGGTAAGCGGCAACCGTGAAATATATATAGAAAATTATAAGGGCTTGCTTGAATATACCGCCGAGGAAATACGGCTGTCGTCGGGCGGCGGCGGAATTATCCGCATCGGCGGAAAGGATTTGTCGATTGACAGAATAAGGATAAATGACATCATGGTGACGGGTTACTTTCAATCTATAGAATACGAATTATAGAAGCCAAAATCAAATCGCCCGCAGCGCAATTTTGCAGAGCCTAAGGTATAAACATACATCAGCGCTCATGGAAACGGCGATGTGAACAAGTTTCTTTCGGCTTTTGGAAGGAGATAATGTAAAAAAATGTTCAAAAAGTTCTTTAAATTTCTTAAAGGATATGTTATAATAGAATTATCTGAGAAAAACGCGGAGAGATTTATAAATATTTGTCTTAGACGGAATATTGAAATCCACGATACAAAACCGCTTGATAACGGCAAAATACAGATAAGCGTTTTAAGGCGTGATTTTCGCCTTTTGCGTTCTGTTTCGCATAAAACAGGGACACGCGTCCGTATTAAGCAAAAACGCGGGCTTTACGATATAATACGCAGATACGGCAAAAGGTATGCGTTTGCGATAGGCTTTTTCGCATTTTTGCTGTTTATTGCTATAACTTCGCAGTTTATATGGACGGTTGAAATAAACGGCGTGGAAAACGCGGACTATGAAAAAATAATAACAATTCTTGAGGAAAACGGAGTAAAAGCGGGCGCGCCGAAGAAAAAGCTTCCGCCGCTTGATGAAATCAAGAAAAGCATTATAAACCATACCGACGACATAGCGTGGGCGTGGGTGTATATCGAGGGGACAAAGGCAAGAGTTGAAGTATACGAGCAGATTTTGCCGCCGCATGTTATCGACAAAAACGCCCCGTGCGATATTGTATCGCGGTGCGACGGGGTAATAAAAAAGCTTACTGCCAAAAACGGCGAAACAAAGCTTAAAAAAGGCGACGCGGTTCTTGCGGGCGACGTGATAATCTCGGGTAAGGTCGCGACATACCGCGAGGGCGAACCCGAGGATTACATATACGTCCATTCCGTGGGCGATATTGAAGCGTACACATACCATAAAGCCGAGGGCGATTATCCGCTCTACCGCGAATACCGCGACAAAACAGGCGATAAAAAAGCTTTTTACACGCTTGAAGTATTCGGAAAGCAATTTAATTTATTCAGGAATAAAAGTATTTCTTATGAAGATTTTGACAAAATAGAAAAGAGGCATGAACTGACGCTGCCGTTTTTCGGGTATACGGGTATTGCGTGGCACAGTGAAAAATACGAGGAGGTAATCGTAAACCGCGAGCAAATTTCGGAGGAATTTGCGCTTGAAACGGCAAAAAATGAGCTTGAGGAAAAAATATCAAAGGATTTAATGCCAAATTCCGTGCTGATTAAATCCGAGCTTTCATATAACAAAACGGACAACGAAACAATCCATGTTACGCTAAACATGGACTTTACGGAAAACATAGGCGTGGAAATGCCCGCAGAGGAGGAATAATTATTGACAAGAAACATTGAAATCAGCGACAGAGCCGATTTATCATCGCTTTTCGGAAGCTTTGACGAAAACATAAAAATGCTTGAAAAAGCGCTTAATGTAACCGTCGCGGCAAGGGACGGAGCGCTTAAAATATCGGGCGAGGAGGAAAACGTCGGAAAAGCGGGCGAGGTAATCAATATTTTAATGCAGATTTTGGAGCGCAGCGAAAGCATTGATGAGCAGAAAATTTTATATGCCATTACCATGGTTCAGGAAAACGGCGGAATAGACCTTAAAATGCTCGGCGAGGACTGCATAGCAATCAATATAAAGGGCGCGCCGATTAAGACGAAAACGCTCGGACAGAAAAAATATGTTGACGCTATTGAGAACAATACGATTGTATTCGGAATAGGTCCCGCGGGAACGGGTAAAACGTATCTTGCCGTGGCAAAAGCCGTAACGGCTTTGAGATCGAAGGAGGTAAACCGCATAATTCTGACGCGTCCTGCGGTAGAGGCGGGAGAAAAGCTCGGCTTTCTGCCCGGGGATTTGCAGAACAAGGTTGACCCGTATTTAAGACCGCTTTATGACGGAATGTATGAAATGCTTGGCGGCGAGGGATTTTTGCGGTATCAGGAGAAGGGCGTAATCGAGGTCGCGCCGCTCGCGTACATGAGAGGACGGACGCTCGATAACGCATTTATAATACTTGACGAGGCGCAAAACACCACGCCCGAACAGATGAAAATGTTTCTGACGAGAATAGGCTTCGGCTCAAAGGCGATTATAACGGGCGATATAACGCAGATTGATTTACCCGGGGACAAGCGTTCGGGACTTAAAGAGGCGGCGAAAATATTAAAAAACATAGATGGTATAGCGTTTTGCACGCTGACGGAAAAGGACGTTGTGCGTCATCCGCTCGTGCAGCAGATTATAAAAGCTTACGCAAAATATGACGAGGAACAGGAAAAGAGAAGAAAAAATGGCAGAGCTGATAACAGAAAACGAACAGAATAAGGAAGAAGTAACAGAGGAAATTATTGACACTATACAGGCTGTATGCGACAGAACGCTTCAGACGGAGGAATGTGATTTTGACGCGGAAATAAGCGTCACGTTTACCGACAATGAGGGAATACGCAAAATAAACAAAGAGTATCGGGGTATAGATAAGCCGACGGACGTGCTGTCGTTTCCGATGCTTGAATTTGACAAAAACGGCGTCGCGGATAACGCGGAGCTTGATACGGACGGGGACTTAATAATGCTCGGTGATATTGTGCTGTCGCTTGAAAGAGCGAGAGAACAGTCAACAGAATTCGGTCACAGCTTTAAAAGAGAAGTCGCGTTTTTAACGGCACATTCAATGCTTCACCTGCTCGGCTACGACCATGTGGACGACGAGGAAGGCGAAAAGATAATGAGGCAGAAGCAGGACGGTATTTTAACAAGCCTCGGTATCACAAGAGAAAAGGAGTAACGGATTTTTATATGAAAAATAATAAATTTAAATCGGGCTTTGCCGCGATAATCGGTATGCCGAATGTAGGTAAATCAACGCTTTTAAACGCGCTGGCTGGGCAAAAAATCGCGATTATATCGGATAAGCCCCAGACGACGAGAAACAAAATTTTGGCGATTTACACTACAAAAACGGAGCAGATTATTTTTACCGACACCCCCGGAATTCATAAGCCGCACAATAAATTGGGCGAATTTATGGTAAATGCGGCAAACGAAACGATGAAGGATACGGACGTTTTAATTTTTGTCGTGGACGCGACAAAAAAAATACAGGACACGGAGCGTAAAATTGCAGAGAGTATGGCGAAAACAGGTCTGCCGTGCATACTCGCGATTAACAAGGTAGACCTTGTAAGAAAGGAAGAACTGCTTCCGCTTATCGCCGACTATTCCAATTTATGCGATTTTGACGCGATAATTCCCATGAGCGCGAAGAATAACGACGGAACGGAACTGCTGATTGAGGAAATCCGCAATCAAATTCCCGAGGGCCCCAAATTCTATGACGAGGACATGGTGACAGACCAGCCCGAAAAGCAGATAGCGGCGGAAATTATACGCGAAAAGCTGTTATGGCTGCTTGATAAGGAAGTGCCGCACGGTATCGCGATAGAAATAACAAAAATGCAGGAAAAGGAAAAAATCACAAATATTTATGCAACAATTTATTGCGAAAAAGCGACTCATAAGGGCATTATAATAGGCAAAAACGGCGAAATGCTCAAAAAAATCGGCACAATGGCGCGGCAGGATATTCAGAAAATGCTCGATAAAAAAGTGTATCTTGAATTGTGGGTAAAAGTCAAAAACGACTGGCGCAACAGTGATTTTCTGATTAAGAATTTCGGATACAAGGAAGATTAAACCGTCATTTCCATATGCGCGCCGCTCTTCCAATATAATCTTGTCATAAGAAAACGGAAAATGAAAAAAACTATTACCGTAAAACATTTTTCGGAGGACAGGAATATGGAACTTAATAATTTTTCATGGACGGCATTTTCGCAGACTGGAAATATAGACGCGTATCTTTTATATAAAACGGTAACAGACCTGAAAATGACAGAGGACAAGGATAAAGAATGGCAAACATCAGCGCAAAAGGAGTTATCATAAAGCAGTCCGATTACGGCGAGGGACACAGAATGTTAAGCATTTTTACCGAGGAATTCGGGATTGTAAAGGCTGTAAGCTACGGCGTGAAGAAATCGAGAAGCAAGGCAGCCGCGGCGAGCCAGTTCCTCAATTATGCCGAATTTGAACTGTATAAAGCCGCAAACCGCGATATTTTAACCGTCAACAGCATCAACACGCTTGACGGTTTTTATCCTGTCTGCGAGGATATAATGAAGCTGTCGCTTTGCAATTACCTTGCCGATATAACGTATGAAATCATGGGAACGGCAAACCCCGACGACAGGATTTTGCATTTGTTCTTAAACGCCGTTTACGCGCTCGCCTACAGAAATGAAGATATATACAAGGTAAAAACGGTTTATGAATTAAAGCTCATGACAGCGGGCGGCTACGCGCCGAATATCGGTTGCTGCGCCGTTTGCGGCGACAGCGCGGTATACGCGTTTGACACGCAGAAGGGCGGGACAGTCTGTAAAGGCTGCATGACGCAAAACGCCGTCAGATTAAACGAAAACGCGTATAAGGCGCTTTGTTATATAATTTCGTGCGAGGACAAGAGAATGTTGTCATTTTCAGCCGACGGCAATTTATTAAAGCTTTTAAATCAAATTTCCGAGCGGTATGTCAGCTTTCAGCTTGACTGTAAATTTCAAAGTCTTAATTATTTTAAGATGATGACGGAAAATTAGTTTGTTTACATAAAATGTGTTAATTATCGCGCCAAATCCTGTTATAATTTGGTGATTATGTTAAATAAATAAAATATTTTGAAATGTTTTTGT
>CAZBXN010000031.1:0-14547 GCA_964496015.1 uncultured Lachnospiraceae bacterium
TATATGTCCTTTCAAAATATTCTTAATTTTAAGTTTATCATATTTTATCCGAATTTCAATACTTTTCGCGCCTTACGTCAAAAAAACCATACTTTTTTGCAAGATTAAAGGTGCGTGCAGGATAAATTTTTCGTATTGTTGTCTGTTTTTTTATTCATTATTTATAATTCTCTATACAAACCGTCCGATTATATGTATAATATAAATAATAAAATTACAGGGAGGATATAAAATGAAACTCAAAAAAATTATTGCGCAGATTTTAGCGGCGGCGCTGTCATTTTCAATGATTACGCCGATAGCGCGCGCTGAAAAAAGTGAAATAACAAACGCTGTAATAAACGGTTCAGATACCGTCGTAACACTAAACGGAATTTCAAGCGGAAGGCTTATCGCGGCAAAATATGACCTCGGCAAGCTGACCGACGTGAAAATGCAGGAGGTCGCATCGAAAAGCGTTACAATAAACGGCTTTAAGGCTGACAAAATTTTTGTATGGGACAGCGAAAGCGGCGAACCGCTTTGTGCGGCAAAAGAGGTTACGGCACAGGTTGAACCGACAGACGACCCAAATTTGCCCGAACAGTTTACGATAACGGTTGAGCAAACCGCTGGCGGTACCGTCACGGTTTATAACAACAGCAAATTCAACAGTGTAACAGCCGATATTCCGTCGGGCGTCACAGCAGGAACGGTGATTTCGGATAACGCTTTCTATACGCTTGCCGCGCCGTCCGTTCTTATCGCCGACACAGACAAAGCGGGCATATTTGACAACAAGAGCATAAGCACAGGATATGCGGAACTACGCATATCGGGAAGCGACACAGCCGATAAGCATAAATTTGCCGTTTACACAGCGAAAGCGGACGGCAAACTGACCGTTTACGCACGCTCGGGCGCAAACAAGAAAATCGGCGTCGAAAGCGGCTCGGGCGTAAAATCCGAAAAATTTCTGAACGACGGCGACGGTTCGGGCGCGGGAAATGTCTACGGCACGGCTTCATATGACGTAACCAAAGGCGAAACCTATAAAATATACTGTGCGGGAGGTACGGGAAGATTGTTTGGTATAAAATATGAGTCTACCGACTATCCTCACAGCACGGATACCATGACGGTTGACAAAAACGACGAGCTCCGCGTAGTCGCAAAGCCCGACAGCGGTTACTCAAACGGTAATATTTTGATTGACGGAAATGAAGTTTCAACGTCTAAAGAATACACTTTTAAAGTAACAAACAGCGCTGCTGTCAGCGCGACGTTTACTTCAGAACCCGAGCTTATCGAAACAACCGAAATTGCCTCCGACATACCGCTTACCCGCGAGGCTATGGGTGCGGTTATGTACGACGCGTTTAACGCAAAATACGGCAAGGACGAAAACGGAAACTGGAACAAGGTATATTATATGAAGCAAACAGGTTCCGTTCCCTCGCCCGACGACCCGAGCTATGACCCGAATATCCAATACGAGGGCGAGACATATCTGCCGCTTACGGGCTTCGGCTCACTCACCGATACCGACGAAGCGGATAAAACACTTTACGGAAAGGTAAAGGAGGCGTACAATCTCGGTCTTATCAGAACGGAAAACGGAATTAAGCGCGGGGAAATCAAAAACGGAACGCTGCTTGAGCCAAAAGAGGTCGTAACGCGCGCGAAGGCGGCAAAATCACTGTTGTTCGCGTATCTGCTGACGCAAGACCCGAAGGGCGAAAACCAAACCACTCCGACAAGCAAAAAATCAGTCCCGATTGAAAAGGCTGATTTGCAGGCAGACGGCGAGCCTGTTGTGGTTGACTTCACGTCTATGACCGAAGCAAGCGAATATACAGCCGAAAAGGGACAGGGCTTTGTATCGCAGTCCGACTGCATTATGCCCGACGGATACAAACGTCAAGTCGCACCCGTATCAGGCATTACGGTTGACGTAAATGGCGCAAGCGTTACGGAAAGCGACGGCGCATATTTAAAGTCCGAAAAGGACAACAACAATTACGGCGGTCTTATTTACCGCATAGACACGGGAAAAGCGGGCGCGTATCGTTTAGAGGTCGAAATTAACGGCAGCGCGTCTGATATGACGGTTGCTCCGACAGGTATGGAAGCGTCAAGACTTACGGGCACAGGCGCATGGGATACTGCGGGACTTGTAAAGAAAAACACCGCCGCTCAGTGGAACGGAAACAAGTGGACTTATGATTTTGCAACAGGAGAGAATTTTATAGAAATCGAGATTGAACCGAAATCACTCCCAACAGCCGCTAAGCCTTGCACCGTAGGCTTAAAGTCAGTCAAAATAACACCGCTTGCCAAAAATGACGAAGGCAATAAGCCGACAATATTTATTCTCGGCGACTCCACACAAAAAACGTATACCTTTGATGAAATCATAAGCGGCTGGGGACAAACGCTGATAAACTATTTTGACACTGACAAGGTAAATGTCGTAAACTACTCAATGGGCGGCAGAGCAATGAAAAACAATTACACCGAGGGCAGAACGAACGACGTTCTCGTAAACGGCAAAAAAGGCGATTACGTGTTTATTCATTCGGCTCATAATGACGAGCAGACAGGCAGCGAAAAGCGATTTGTACGCGGTACAAACTACGGCACGCCTGAGCAAAACAACGCGCTTTATAACGAATGGCTCGATATGTACGCCGAAATGATTAAAGCCCGCGGTATGATACCAGTGTTTGTAACGGCTATGCCGCGCGTAAACGGTTCTACGGGTAAATACAGCGAAAACACCAATAAGCCAAACGGATTTAACCCCGATTCACCCGCGCTTATG
The DNA here is from genome assembly GCA_964496015.1 of uncultured Lachnospiraceae bacterium. Lineage (GTDB taxonomy): Bacteria > Bacillota > Clostridia > UBA1381 > UBA1381 > JALEPO01. Next base: position 2,804 of record CAZBXN010000031.1, read on the forward strand.
CGCCAAAAGGCGGCAAGCGACAGCGGTATCGGTTTGATAGAGCTTTACGCGGGCGCGAAACAGTATCTTGACAGTATTGACCCAATGGAGGTATGCGCGATTTATAACAATACGGAAGCGGGCGAAACTCCTGCCAGCAACTGCGCAAACGGAGCAAAAGGCGACGGTACTCACTTTAAAGAGGCGGCGTCAAAGCAATGGAACAGAATTATGCTGAAAAGCATTTACGACCAGTCTGTGTCGGAAACAGATACGTATGCCGACAAAGCAATAATGTCCGCGCTCGCGTCATATATGACGTCTGATGTACAGTCTGCTGCTTCGTCGGGCGACTGGTCGGCGGTATTCCCCGAAATGGCGGCTGATGTAAGCGCCGTGGGAATTATCCCGAACGCGCATAAGCAGACGGCAGATAATTTCTACTACAGAAACAATATCGAAAAGGTATTGCAGCTCGGACTGATGTCAAAGGACGAAAATAATATGTTCCGCCCGACAGAAGCAATAACAGTCGGCGAATTTGCAAGAGCAATGGAAAAAGCGTTTGCACTCCCCGAAAATTCGCTTTCAGGCTACACAAAAACAAAGGCTGAATTGGAAAAATAACATAAACTCCGAGGGTTTTGGTAAAACGAAAGTAATGGCAATAAAAAACGGTGTTCAGTATTGAACACCGTTTTATTTCACCGTTTCCACAAATCTATGGAGTATAGCCGAAACCTCGGCGCGCGTCGCGGTATCCTGCGGCGCGAAGGTACCGTCCTCTCGTCCGTTTATAAGTCCCGCGGTCTGCGCTTTTGCTACCGCGTCAACTGCCCAGTCGTTTACACTGTCCGAGTCCTCAAATTCGGCGGGCTCAATATCCGACGGCAGTGTAACGCCGCAGATTTCCGCGAAATTCACCGTTATAACCGCAAGCTGTTCACGCGTGATTTCAAGCTCAGGTCCGAATAAATCGTCGTCAATTCCGCTGACAAGTTCTATTCCGCCTGCCCATGCTACCGCGTCATGATACCACGCGTCCTCCTCAACGTCATAGAAGCTCATGGGATTGCCGCACGGAACGCTCCACTTGTCGCCCAATTTCTCGCCGAAACGGCTTAAAACCGTCACGTACATTGCACGCGTCATAGGAATGTCGGGTTCAAAGGTATCGTCCGACGTTCCCTCAAACAACCCCAAATCCGTAACATACTCTATATCAGCCTTTGCCCAATGCCCGTCTGTGTCCCAAAAACGGCTGTCTTGCCCGCCGTTATCGGGTTCTGACGGAGCCATGCTGTTTACAGGCGCTTGCGTCGCAGCGGGCTTTGCCGCGCCCGCGATACCGCTGGGACCCGTGCTGCTTCCGCCGCCTCCGCCACCGCCGCCTGACGACGACGGTTTTGTTGTGGCTTTTGCGTCAGATTTTACCGTCACTTTTATGTTCTTATATTCCCTCGCGCTCATAGAGCTGTCTACAAGTATCAAATCCGCCTTTGCGCCGATTGACATAGCCTTGTTTGCATAGAGATTTGCAAGCTTTATCTCACTGCCGCCCGTCAGGTCAACAGAGTCAACATACAGCGTCACCTTACCGTTTTTCTGAGTTACGGCGGCTGCCGCATTCTGACTGAACGGCTCAAGCTCAAACGTAATATTTTTACCGCTTATATTAAGGGTAAGCTGCGCGGAATAAACCGAATATTCAATGTCCTTCAGCGTAATACTTGCGTCTTTTCCGTTTGAATTAAGCTCAATTTCCACAGACGGATTTTTTTCCGCAGCATAAGCCGTAACTGAAAGCATCATGCAAATTACGCATATGAAAGAGATAAATTTTTTCATTATTTTTCATCTCCTTCCAGAATTATGTCGGGCATTGAACTGTCTGACGGAGCGTCAATCCATATTGTATCGCTCGTCATACGTTTGCTTTCCGTGCTTGTAATATCGTCGGTGCGGTACAATACCGCTTTAAGCTGCACGGGCAGCAGACTTGCCGCCGTACAATCGCTTGCCTCGCCCTGAAGTTCTGCCTCTTTCTGAACATTTGGCACAAATATAAATATACCGTCGCTTATGTCACTGACCTCGCCGTCGGCAGGAATTTCCGCGAACATCAGCGCATATCCGTCAATAGCGCGCTCCGTCACATTTTCGGTATTATTTTCGTCGTCAACCGTAACAAACTTACCGTTTATCTGAATTGTGTTATACAGAGGGTCGCCGCGGTATGAACCTGTAACAACAAGCGTTCCTGCCTTGATTACGTCCTTGCCTCCCTCGCCGTTGTCGTATTCATAGTCGTTTTTCAGTCTGCCGACGGACGCGTTTTCGGTAAACCCGATATTATCGCCCGCATAGCTTATAAATTCAACCTTTGCCGCCGCGGGCACGCCCGTTACCGTGATCTCTTTCGCGTCATACGTCCAGATACGCGTGTCGTCGGTTTTGGGCTTATTGAAGTACGTTACGTAATAGCCGTCGTTGGGCGTTTCGTTCTTTGCAAAGTCGCCGTTCTTAGCCGTTACCGTTTCGCCGTCCTCGCGCTTTACCGTAACGGTAAATGTTCCGCTTGCGGGCGCATTTGTAATTTTAACGCCCGAAACGGCTGTCTGCTTGTTCATTGTAACGGTTATCGAGCCGTCCATATTCTTCTTTTCGGTGTACGCCGATTTGTCAATCGTCTTTACATATGAAATTCTTACCTGTCCCGCGTCAGCCGCTTCTCCGACCTTATTGCCGAGAATGTCAACAGCCTGAACGGTGTAATTAAACGCCTGATTGTTTGCCGAACCGATTATATCCGTGTATGAATTTTTGGTCACAAACGCTATTGTTTTGCCGTTGCGCTTAATTTCATAACCGAGAATTGTTGCTCCCGCCTGCACTGCCGAATTGCTGAACGTCAGATTTACCTGCTTTTCGTTTGCGCTGTCGGGCTCTGCCTTTGCGGTCGTCACACCGCTCGCCGCGTTGTTGTTCTTTAAGCGGAAACGTCTGCTTTCGTCGCAAAGATATTGAATTTTACGCGTTTCAGCAGGATATTTTGCAAGTTCCGCTTTTGTGCCGTCGCTTAGTACCATACCCCAGCTTGTGAAGAATTCAGTCAAATTTTTATTGGCTATTTTGCTCGCGATAAGCGCGAATTTTTCATCACCCGATACATTATAAGAGCCCGATTTCCATTCCTTAAACAGCTTATTGTAGAAATTCATCGGATTGTCGCCGTCGTCATACGCCAAATGAAGCTGCCAGTACATGCCGAGCTGTACAAATACGTCGTTCGACATACCGACATGACCCTTTGCGACCTTATCGTAAATCTGCTTATATTTGCCGCTTGTTTCAAGGCGTGACGGAAGTGTATTCGCCTTGCCGTCATACGTCTGTACCATAAGCGCATAGATGTTGTTTGTAATCTCCGCCTTGCCGAGCTTATCCATATTATGACCTATTTCATGCGCGATACCCCAGCCGAACAGACCGTTTGACGTAGCGTTATTTCCGAGCGTTTCAATCGGACTGCCCGTTGCCATACCGCCTACCGAGCCGTAGCCGATACCGATATGACTTCCCGCCGCGTACATAAACGCTTTCGCGAACATTCTCATATAACGGATATTCTGTCTTGACTGCATACCGCTGTTTGATAGCGTGTCGTCAATGCCCTGCGTGGTGTTGCAGATGTGCATTGTATCCTCCCATGCAAGAACGTTATTATAAAGCTTATTTACCGCGTCGTCCTTGCTTGCGCCCGTCGGCTTAACCGCGCCGAGAACAGGCGCCGCCGCAACTGACAGCAATACATTAGGCATTGAAATTTCTGTCGCGTTAAATATACTCGTCTGCGCCATATTGTATTTTTTGGTATGCGCTTCCAAAGCGTCAACATAATTGCCGATTTTAGCTTTTCTCTCCGCCTCGGTCAAGCTGTACCAATCCGATAATTCAAGCGTCGGAATAGGCGTTACGCCCATTCTCGCCTGTAATTTAATTTTATCTGCATTTGCGCCCGAATATCTTATATACAGCGCGCCGCCGCGTTCGGTGTTCTGCGCGCCCAGCTTCGGGATTTCGATTACATTTCTGCCGTTTTGCAGCGGTATCGCTCCTCCCTGCCAAGCGTTTGCCTCCGCAAAATACTGCGTCGGAACAACGTATACATTTTCTCCCTCTGGAATTTCAGCGTAAATTGTGACCTTAGTGTCCTTCATTTTCTTGCTTTCCGCATATGATGTCGCGTAAGCAACCGCTCCCAAAGGCTGTAAGTCGCTGCCCGCCTGACCGTATTTTTGACTGTCATAGCTCGTGGTTCTCGACTGTACTCCGTCCTTTACAAGCCCTACCGTGCTTGTGTCGCCGTCAAGCAGACTTTCCGCAAGACTGAGCTCGTCAAGCAAAATGTCCTTGTCTACATAATAGCCGTCGGCGTCGTTTGCTTGTGCTCGCAAATCTTCAATTTTAGCCTTTGTTGTCGTCTTGTCGGACATTGCCGCGTCCGAAAGCTCCGTATAGGTATCATTTTTAAACAGTCCTCTTACGTCCCCTGCGAGATTGTCGCTCTCGTAGAACACTGCTTCCGCCAGACTTACGCCTGTCGGCGAGCCTGCCCACTGAGCAACTTCTACCGTAAGCTTTTTAACCTTTGTTTTTTCAAACGGTAAAATGATATATCCTGTTGTGTTGGAATTTATAGCTATATTTTTACTGTTTACAAGCTTTTTTTCATTTCCCGCTTCATCGCATACCGTTATGGAATATTTTTCAAGACTTCTTTTGTAATCACCGTCAAGGCGCGGAACATAAACCATATAGTTCATTTCCTTTGCTTCCTTAAAGGTGAATGTAAACGCGTTGCTTTCCCAAAAAGCTCTCGCCGTCCAATGCGTTCCGTAATCACCGTCGGCAACATTATTCACGCTGAATCCGTTGGGATATTCCGACGCGAGCACATTGTTAGAGTTTTTCATTTCTACTTCTTCGATATTGCTTCTGTCAATCTGATGCAGCTTTGGAATTTTCGGCGGTTCTACCTTAACCAACGCCGGAGTTCCCGCGCAAATATCAGACCTCTTGCCCAAGCCTATATCATTGCCCGCAACTACGTATAACTCATATTCAACGTCGTTTGTCAGTCCGCCGATTGCAACTTTCGGTTCTGTAATACTGCCCTCATACTGCGTGTATTTATCCGCCGTTTTTTCTTTATAGAACACCTGATAATACACAGCGTTTTCCGTCTTTTTCCATGAAAGTGACAGCGCGCGGTCAAGCGGCGTTACCGTCACCATATCAACCTTTTCGGGAACCTTGTCAGGCTGCGGTACCGCGCTTACGATTTCGCTTGCCGTTCCCTCCCATTCGTCGCTTATCGGCGTAACCTTAAAGTAATACGTCTTTAAATTTTTCAGACCTTTTACAAGAGCCGAATTTGTATCAACCGTAATTTCATCTTTCAGCGAATTTCTGTTTTCGCCGTAATAAACTTTATAGCCCGTAATGTTCGGGAACTCGTCCCATGACAGGCTTACACTCTCGTTTTTCGGGTCAGTCTTCACGTTTCTGACGTGCAGCGTCTGCTTAACGGGATTTTCGGGAACGATTTCCTTAAGGAATTTAACCTCCTGCAAAACCGCAAATTCGGGGTTTTCGTCGCTGCCCTTAACCTTCGTTACGTTTATCACGATTTTTTTAACCGCGACGCGCTTGCCAAGCTTTATGGTAACGCTCGTGGTTTCTGTTTCGTTAAGCAGGCTTACATCAGACGGAAGCTCATTGTTAAATTGTATATAATCTGTTTTTTCCTGTCCGTCCTCAATATATGTAACCTCTGCATTGCCGCTTACGGGTGCGCCGTAAGTATCGGGCGATATAATTTCAATCTGCTCCATTTCGGACGCTTTTTTAAGCTCAATCGGGATTGAAATTTCTGCCGCATCATTCTTCGGCGAAAGCTCGACCGCCTCCGAATTGTTCTGAGCGAAAATATTGTCAAGTCCGCCCTTTACTTCCAGATTTTCAGCCGTTTTCGAGATGTCAACCGCCTTGCTTGCGATAAGCGCGGTGTCCGTAATTCTTGCCTGATTTTTCTTGCCTATCTGATGATTTACATAGGCGTAGTCGATTATATTTACCTTGCCGTCGCCGTTTAAATCGTATTGCGCGGAATTGGTATCAAGCGCTTTTTCAACAAGCGCAAGGTCTTTTTTCGTTACCTCTCCGTCATTATCAACGTCGCCCACGGAAAACGTCCTGTCGCCCGTGCCTAAAATGACTTGCTTTGAGTAATCGTCAAGCCTGATTGTTCTTGTCTCAAAGTCGGAATAATCCGAACCGCTTACCTTAAATTTATAATCGCCGAGCGGAAGCTTTTCAACATTTATGTCGAAATATCCAATCTCTCCGCCGTCGGCGATTGTATCGCCGCCCTCGTTGTTTTTCTTTACCGTAACGGTTTTGTCCTTAATTTCTCCCGTCACCTCGCCGTTAAACGGAATTTTGCCGATTTCTCTGTTACCCTCGTACATGGTAACAACAATATTCTTTTCTTCGACCTTTTTAAGCCGCTGCGGATAATCAAAGCGAAGCGTTGCTTTAATCTCTCCCGTAACCCCGGGCGCGTCCTGAGCGCCCAACGCCGCCGTCGGCAGCATTGACGCGATAAGCGCCGCGCATACCAATGATGAAACAAACTTTTTCACTGTTATCAGCCTCCTTATGTAAAATACAGTTCCATGTAGTCAGAATATATTTTACAATATCAGGATTTTAAATGTCAATAAAATTCATTGAAATGTCACATCACGTAAACCATATTGTAAATATTGTAACGAACTATTCAAAATCGGGAATAAAGCTTTCCTGTGCCGCGCCGCCTTCCTGAATAAAAGCGTTTTTTATTCCGAGCTTCACGCAGTACTCTATCATTGCGTCATACTGGCGCATATTAAGCTTTTTATTTAATTCTGGACAGTCCTTTACGTTTTCAAGAGGCGTGTACTGGCTCATTATGCTTATATAAATATCGTCGCCGTAGGTTTTATAAAGATAGTCCATAATTTTTTTTGTGTCAAACAGCAAATTCGGGAGCATAAGATGACGGACAAGCACGCCTTTTTGCATTATTCCGTCCTTAAATACGGGCTTTCCCGTCTGGCGGAACATTTCCTCAACCGCCTTCGACGCGATATTAAAATAATCGGGCGCGGAGGAATATTTTACGGCGTATTTGTCGCTGTAATATTTCATGTCGGGCATATAAATATCAATTAAACCGTCAAGCATTTTAAGCGTTCCGACATTTTCGTAGCCGCTTGTATTATATAGTATCGGTATGGTCAGCCCGTTATTTTTCGCGGTTTTAAGCGCCGTTATAATCTGCGGCACGTAATGCGTCGGCGTGACAAGGTTTATATTATTCGCGCCCTGCTCCTGCAAATCAAGAAATTTTTCGGCAAGCTCTGTTTCCGATATTTCATGTCCCGCGCCGCCCGAGCTTATTTTGTGGTTTTGACAGAATACGCATTTCATTGTGCAATGCGAAAAAAAGACCGTTCCCGAGCCGTTTTTGCCCGAAATGCACGGTTCCTCCCAAAAATGCAGCGCGCTCCTTGCGATTTTTATTTTATCCGACGCGCCGCAAAAGCCGATTTGCCCGCCCGTTCTGTCCGCCCCGCATTTACGCGGGCACAGCGTACAATGTGACAATATGCCGTTCATTATAATTTACCTCGTATGTTTTTTCTATATTGTATCACATTCTTCGGATATTGCAAGCCAAAAACGGTTTATACGCATAACGCACAAAAAAATCCGAATATTTTCTTTAATTTATACTAAACAGATATTGCTTATTTTAACCGCAGGGGGTATAATATACAGTAAATATACTTAAGGAGAACGAAAATGGACATTGGAATACTTATAAATCAGTTGGTGCAGTTATTTATTGTAATCTGCATGGGATATTTACTTTATAAAGTTAATATATTTAATGAAGAGGTTATCGGAAAGCTCACAAAATTGCTGCTGCACGTGTCGCTGCCCGCAATGATAGTAAGCTCGGTGCTGTCGCAGACGGAGCGTCCGCCTGTAAACGAGGTTGTTGAGGTATTTATAATAGCTGTCGCGATGTTTGTGCTGCTGCCTGTTATAAGCATAATCGTCGTAAAGCTTATGCGCATGCCGAAGGAGCAGCAGGGACTTTACATACTCATGACGACCTTTTCAAATATCGGATTTATGGGATTTCCGATAATAGACGCGCTTTACGGCGAAAAGGGCGTATTCTATGCGGCGATTATGAACATCATGTTTAATTTAGCGGTCTTTACCTACGGAACAATTATGATTCACTACGGAACGGACGAAAAAGCGGATTTGAATTTGAAAAAGCTTATAACCCCGGGAATTTTATGCTCGGCTGCCGCGATTTTGATTTACGCGATAAACATACATTTCCCCTCGCCTGTTGAAAGTGCGATTGACACAATAGGAAGCGTAACAACGCCTATCGCCATGCTTCTCATAGGCGCAACGCTTGCAAAAATGGACATAAAATCGGTATTTAACGATTGGCGCGTGTATATGTTCTCCGTCGTCAAACAGCTTATTCTGCCGATTTTGATGTTCTACGCGGCAAAAATATTTATAAAAAACGAATTTATTTTGGGAATTACGCTTATAATGTTTTTAATGCCCGTTGCAAATACCGCGCTGCTGTTTGCCACGGAATATAACCGCGACGAGAAACTGGCGGCAAAAACGGTATTTATCACAACACTGATGTCGCTTGCGACAATACCGTTCGGAATTTGGTTCTGTATGAGATAGAATAAAGCGCGCGGCAATGATTAAACTATTGTCGGGAGAGGTTTTAGAATGCCGTTTGAATTTGCTATACTTAATTTTATACATGAGAATATGACAAATCATGCGCTTGACGCGCTGATGGTTTTTATAACAAGCCTCGGCAACGGCGGAATTATATGGATAATTCTGTCCGCCGTTATGATTATCACGAAAAAATACAGAAAAACGGGAATAAAAATCGCGGTTGCGCTGATTTTTTCTTTTCTTGTCTGCAATTTGTGCTTAAAACCGCTTATCGCGCGTCCGCGTCCGTTTACCGTAAACGGCATGAAGCTTATTATTCCCGCGCCGAAGGATTTTTCGTTTCCGTCGGGTCATACCGCGGCGGCGTTTGCGGCAGCCGTTACGCTTATAAAAAACAAACGCAGCCCGTTTACGGTCTGCGCTTTGATTTTAGCGTTTTTAATCGCATTTTCAAGATTATATTTATATGTTCATTTCCCGACCGACGTATTCGCGGGCATGATTTTGGGAACCGTATTCGCGTTTATCGCCGACAAGGCTGTAGATAAATTTTACGCCTCTGTCAAAAAGCGTTAGCCCTCAAAATATTTTCTGTCAAGACTTCTGTACTGTATCGCCTCGGCGATATGGTTTGTGTTAATTCTTTCCTCGCCCTCCAAATCGGCGATTGTCCGCGCGACCTTTAAAATTCGGCTGTGCGCTCTCGCGCTCAGACCGAGATTGTCAAACGCCGCCTTTAAAATCGCGTTTTCCTCGTCGCCAAGCGGACAAAATTCCTGTAACATTCCCGCCGTAAGCTGCGAATTTGAATAAATATTCAAGTCCTTGTAGCGTTCAAGCTGAATTTTACGCGTCCTATCGACGCGTTCTTTTATTGCCGCGCTTGTTTCGCCCTTGTCAACCGAGCTTAAATCGTCATAATCGACGCTTGCGACCTCAACCTGAATGTCAATTCTGTCAAGCAGCGGACCCGATATTTTGCTTCTGTAGCGGTTAATGCTCGCGGGAGTACATGTACATTCGCGGCGATTGTCGCCGAGATAGCCGCATTTGCAAGGGTTCATGCTCGCAACGAGCATAATGTTGCACGGATATGTAAGCGTCGCGTTTACGCGCGAGATTGTCACTTTACCGTCCTCAAGCGGCTGACGCAGCACTTCAAGCGCGTCGCGGTGAAATTCGGGAAGCTCGTCAAGGAATAATATTCCGTTATGCGCGAGCGATAGCTCGCCGGGCTTCGGCGTGCTTCCGCCGCCCGACAGCCCTGCCGCCGAAATTGTATGATGCGGGCTTCGGAACGGTCTGTTTATGATAAGCGGAACGTCTTTCGGGAGCAGTCCCGCGATTGAGTGAATTTTTGTAACCTCCAAAGCCTCGTCAAAGGTTAAGTCGGGCAAAATCCCAGACATTCTCTGCGCAAGCATTGTTTTGCCCGTTCCGGGGCTTCCGATAAGCAGCACATTATGATTTCCCGCCGCCGCAATTTCAAGCGCGCGCTTTACGTTTTCCTGTCCCTTTACGTCGCAGAAATCGAGCAGTGAATTTGTCTGCTCCTTAAAAAAGCCGTCAAGGTCTACATGATGCGGTTCGATTTTCTTTATTCCCGTGAAATGGTCGGAAATTTCCTTCAGCGACGCCGCAGGATATATCTCAATACCGTCTATTACCGCTGCCTCGTTCGCGTTGTCCTTTGGCACAAATACGCGCTTAAAGCCGTGCTTGTACGCCGTGATTACCATGGGGAGTATTCCCGAAACCGAGGAAATCGCGCCGTCAAGCGACAGCTCGCCGATAAACATGGTCGTGTCGTTGTCGTCCACGGGAAGCTGTTCGGTTGCGGTAAGTATCGAAATCGTAATCGGCAAATCGTATGACGAGCCGCCTTTTTTCTGAGATGCGGGAGCGAGATTTGTAATTATGCGCTTTGCGGGGAATACAAAGCCCGTATTTTTTATCGCCGCCCTTACGCGTTCCTTCGCCTCTCGGACGGCTGTGTCGGGTAGTCCCACAATTTCAAAAGACGGCATGCCGTTTGATATATCGGTTTCGACAAACACCTGAAAGCCGTCTATTCCCATAAGACCGCAGGAATTTATTCTTGATAGCATTTTTTCACGCTCCTTACGATTTTTTTCCGAATACCATAAGCTTCATTGAGATGAATGTTATCGGAGTTCCGAGAATTGCCGCGGTAAGATACGCGGCGCTGTGGTTCCAATGCAGCGAGGTAAGCAGAAATACCATTACATATTGAAACAAAAAATTCGGGATATAGCTTATCGGGAATTTTATGAAGTTTTTAAGAGTCGGTTTCTGATGAAAAGTATATTTTGAGTTCAGGAAAAACGACAGCACAATGCTTGAAATATATCCTATGATAAAGTTTACGCGCGAGGTTTCGATAAACACGCGTATTGCGTTTGACGCGTCCAGAGTTACGCTTTTTATTATGTCAAGAGCCGTCGCCACAACTATTACCGCCGCCGTGTTCACAATTCCCAGTCCCATAAAAATAAAAAACTGCAGCGTCAGAAACGGACGCAGAATACGCATTGTTTTCACGGATATGCGGCTTGACAGCCATACGCGGAAACGTGATATAAGCTTGTCCACGACGATGCACCTCCTCAACATTCCTATTATACACTATTTAGCGAATAAAAACAATAGAAAAAAGTCGAAAAACCCAAAATCGTGGCAAAACCGCATGATTTTGTACTTTTTGGAATAAAACCCTTGACAATCGCATATAAAAATGATATACTGTATAAGCGCTCAAAAGAGCGGATTAAATATCGCGGGGTAGAGCAGTTTGGTAGCTCGTCGGGCTCATAACCCGAAGGTCGTAGGTTCAAATCCTGCCCCCGCAACCATACCGAGTGTCCTTATTGGACTTGAACCAATAAGGACATTCTTTTTTTGTG
>CAZBXN010000032.1:0-13839 GCA_964496015.1 uncultured Lachnospiraceae bacterium
TAAACGAATTTATACTTGAAAAAGATGGTGAAGTCAAGCTATCTAAAATAAACGCGGAAAACAGGCTGAAAGAGATTTCAAAGCAGATTGACAACTTAGTTGACGTTATTGCGAATACAGGCTCAAAAGCTATTGTGGAGCGTTTAGAGAGCCTTGAAAGCGAAAAAGTATTGATTGAGGATAAAATACATAAGCTCGATAGAGAGTTATCCAAAAAAATGATTTCAAAAACTCAGCTTAAACGGCTGTTTTCAAGAGCCAAGAGGCTTTTTGAACAAGGAACGCTTGACGCAAGCAAGAAACTTATAGACCTATTTGTAGAAAGAGTTGATATTTACAAAGACCATATCGAAATAAAACTGAATATCTTACCAACGGACACACCACCAAAAGCTCGGAAGGATAATGATAATTCTGACGAGCTTTTTGATTTAGGAAAACTAAATATTACAGCAGACAGGCGCGAATATTAAAACGGCACTTGCAACAAAAATGCAAGTGCCGTTACTTTTGTTTGAAACGAAAAAAGAAACTACCAAAATAGTTTCTTTTTTATCACAGTCCGCGAGAGACTGAGTGGCGGAGAAGGAGGGATTTGAACCCTCGCGCCAGTTTCCCGACCTACACCCTTAGCAGGGGCGCCTCTTCGGCCTCTTGAGTACTTCTCCGTAAAGGGGACAGCCGCTGCCTTGTCGTGTGCGGCAATCCGTACAAAATATAAAAAAATGGAGGAGAGAGCGGGATTCGAACCCGCGGACGGCGGAACCGTCACCGGTTTTCAAGACCGGCTCTTTCAACCACTCAGACATCTCTCCGAATGTGGTGCAGATGAAGGGACTTGAACCCCCACGTCGGTGACACTAGATCCTAAGTCTAGCGCGTCTGCCAATTCCGCCACATCTGCATACAACATTGATATTATAGCAAAAAGACCGACCTTTGTCAATACCTTTTTGCGAAAATTTTATTCTTCAAATGCGTTTTACTGTTCCTCGTCATATGACGGCAGACGCATCATTTCAATCATGTCCCACACGCTGTATTTACCCTCGTCGTCCTTTATTGAGAACGGCACGAGTATATCGTCCTCGCCCATATCGAGCGTTTGCCAGATAAGCTCCAAATTCGGCTCCTGTTCGCTTTTTTTGAGCTTATCGAACTTCGTAGCAACAACAATAAGGCGGTCGTGATAATGACGTATCCAATCAGCCATTGTGACATCGTCCTTTGTAGGCTTATGACGGCTGTCAACAAGCAGGATTGTCTGAACGAGCTCTTCGCGGTTCGCGAGATAATCCTCCATCATGTTTCCCCACTTCTCAATTTCTGTCTTTGAACGCTGGGCGTAGCCGTAACCCGGCAAATCGACAAGGTAAATCGTATCGTCTATATTATAGAAGTTAATCGTCACGGTTTTACCCGGTGTTCCCGACACGCGCGCGAGCGATTTTCGGTTCAAAAGCTTATTTATAAGCGAGGATTTACCGACATTCGAGCGTCCCGCGAACGCAAATTCCTTATATCCGTCTTTCGGGTACTGCTTCGGGCTCACTGCCGAAACAGTAAACGACGCGTTATGTATATTCATAGCAAAAATTCCTTTCGTTATTTTATGCTATTTTAACACATAACGCGTCTGTTGTCAAATTATCTGTCGATATAACGGAGCAAATCCACAAGCTGAATAAATTCGGTTCTTATGCCGTATTCGTCATTTCCCCTCGCGCTCTTTGCAAGGTCGAGAACGCTTGCGTAATCGGCTGTACCCTTGTATTCGCTCTTGTTTAATATCATGCCAAGCTCAGCCGCCGCAACCGCAAAGCGGAAATTATCGCTTGTATTTTCCGTAATTTCCGAAACGGGCTTTGTTATAAGCCTGCTTTCCGTACCCTTCGGCTCTTTGTAGCGCAGGTTTACGCAGAACAATTCATCGCTTTCCTTATACTGCGCCGTCTGATAGCGGAGCTCCGTGTTTTCATCTGACGCTTTTGAGCCGTCTGCGGGAACAATTTCATAAAACGCCGTAACTGCCGCGCCCGAACCAAGCTCTCCCGCATCCTTGGTATCGTCCGCAAAATCCTCGTTATTGAGCTTTCTGTTCTCATATCCGACAAGGCGATATTCTTTCACTTTTGACGGGTTAAATTCCACCTGAATTTTAACGTCCTTCGCGATTGTGTAAAGCGTTTTTGTCATTTCGTCAACAAATATCTTCTTTGCTTCGCGCATATTGTCGATATAATAGTAGCTGCCGTTGCCCTTATCGGCGAGTATTTCCATACGGTTGTCCTTATAATTGTCCATACCGAAGCCGAGAACGCTTATAAAAATGTTCTTATCCCGCTTCTCCGTCACCAAATTTTCAAGTTCAGCCGTTGACGACGGTCCGACATTGAAATCGCCGTCCGTGCAGAGGATAATTCTGTTGTTGCCGTCGATTTTATTCTTTTCGGCTAATTCATACGCCATTTCCAGACCTCCGCTGCCGTTTGTCGCGCCGCCCGCCTGAAGCCCGTCAAGAGCGTCTATGATTTTTTCTTGATTTGACGCGCTTTCACTGTCGAGAACGGTCTGCACGCCGCTCGCGTAGGTGACGATTGAAATTCTGTCACGGTCGTCAAGACTGTCAAGCAAAAGCTTCATGGACTTTTTGACAAGCGGCAATTTATTCCTCGAATACATTGAGCCCGAAACGTCAATCAGCAGCACAAGATTTTGTTCCTCACGCTCCATAATTTCCTCGCCTTTTACAGAAATCATAGCCAAATTATTGTTTCCGTTCCACGGGCACGGCGCGACCTCGGTCGTAACCGAGAACGGCTCGCCGTCCGTCGGGTTCGGCAAATCATAGTCAAAATAATTTATAAGCTCCTCACTTCTGACTGAGCCTGCCGTCGGAACATATCCGTTTACTATAAAACGGCGCATATTTGAATACGACGCTGTATCGGTATCGATTGAAAAGGTCGATAACGGCGATAACGCGGCGTTTTTGAAGATGTTTTCTTCCTCCTTTGTGTATTCCTCCGTATTAAAATACGGATTTACATAGCCGCCCGATATTGCCGCGCCGCCTCCGCCGCCGTGTAATGTAACAGGCACTTCGGCGGCCGCCATATCTGCACTTTCGGCAGCGTCGGGAACAGGCACGGACGAGCCGCTTGCTTTTAACGCGGGCATGCCGTTTGTAAGCATGTCGTTTTCAAGCTTTTCGTCGGCTTTATACTGCTGTAAATTATAGATTAAGTTTATTACATCGGCGCGCGTCATAGCCTCGCCGATTGAAGCCTTTACATTGTCAAGACCGCTTATGTCAATCGCGCCCTGAATATATCCCGCGGGATATTCGGCGTTTACCTGAGCGCCCGAAACGGTCATAGCCATTTTTATTGCCTGCTCATATGTAACATTGCTTTCGGGTCTAAATGTTCCGTCCTCGAAGCCGTTAATCATACCGCTCGCATATGCCAACTTTATGTATTCATATGCCCAGTGACTTTTCGGCACATCCGTGAAGCTTATATCCGCGTCGGCTTTTTCAAGCTTAAACGCCGTGACAAGCATTTTGCAAAGCTCCGCTCTTGTAACGGTATCTTCCAAATTCAGATTACCGTTTTCATCGCCCTGTATGACGCTCTGGCTTTTCAGGCTTTCCACCGCGTCGTCGGTTGACGCTGTTACAGAAATTGTCCCCGCCGCAATTAAAGCGGCGAGTAAAACCGATATTACCTTTTTCATTCGTCATTACCTCCTATTGATACCAACAAATCCCCTAATTCATCTTCCGTTATGCCGTTTGACGTGACGATATGTGAAACGTCGTTGCTTACAATATAGCTTTTATACTCCTCTTCCCCGCCGATTACAACCGCGTCCGTTCCGCATACGTCGCTTTTCTGATAGCGTTCGTCCTCAATATAGCTGTCCGCAGACGCCGTATTTTTCGAGGTTATAACTGTCACATAGCGGTCATTTTCGCCCTCGTACGGGAATATTTGGCTGTCAAAGCCCGGCTTGCCGTTTTCGTCCACACTGACCGTCATGTTATATTCGCCGATATAATTGAAGTCAGGCGGCAGCGATACTTTTTCAAATACGTTTTCGCCCAAATATTCAAAATAATCGTCCATTGTCCATTCCTCGGTTTTATATTCGCTTCCGCTGTCGTACGCGTTATATGTGCCTGCATTTTCTGCGCCGCTCATGCCGTAATCAACGCTGTTTGCATGCAGAACCACGTAACGCGTGTAGGTGTCAACTTTTTTAACCTCCGTCATATCCTCCGCGATAATGGCTTTCTTTACTGTATCCTCATTTAATTCCCGCGGCTCGTTTTGTTCCGCCGCATTTTGTTTCTGCGGCTTTTCTTCATGTTTTGACTGTGGTACTTCTTTTACCGTTTCGCTTTTTTTGTTGTCCGATACCGCGTTATTTGGCTGTAACGGAGCTTTTGCAATATTGCGTTCCTGCCGTTTTGCTTCGGGCTCATAGCCGCTTTCACGCGTCTGATTTTCTTCTTTTGCCGCGCCTTTATCCAAATTAACCGAATTGTCCTGTTTTTTCTCTGTTTCCGCATTTGAGGCTGACGGCGGATTTGTGGCAGTCACCGCGTCCTGCGTATCATGCCGGATACCGTTCATCATCGGAATTGACGCGAGCCCCACGCATATAACGACAGCCGCAGCCGCGATTGACGAATATTTATAAACAGGCGGTCTTTTCCTCGGCTTTTGGCTGAGAACCTTGTCTAAAAGCTCTTCACCCGCCTTTATATCGTCGTTTGCCGCCTTATATGTTTCTTTAAACAATGCCGTAACCTCCTTTCAATTTTTCTTTAAGCATTTCTCTTCCTCTGTGAAGCTGTGATTTTACGGTTGATATTTTACTGCCCGTAACTTCGGCAATCTCCGAAATCTGCATATCCTCGTAATAGAATAAATGGATTACAGTCCTGTATTTTTGCGGCAGCTCCATAACGGCGTAATATACCTCGCTTTTTTCGGGGGTGTCAAAAGGTATGTCCTCGGTAAGCGGCGCGGTTCTCGAAAACCACGGGCTCGAAAAAACATTGCTGCTGCAATTTATCGTAACACGGATAAGCCACGCTTTTATATGCTCGTCGCTCTCAAACCTGCGTTCCTTGCTGATATAACGCAAAAACACTTCCTGCACAACGTCGTCGGCGTGCGATTTATCCCGCGTTCTGGAAAGCGCGAGTCTGTAAACCATATCTATGTATTTTTTTATAATTTCATCAGAGGAAACAGCCGTACGCTCCGTTTCCGTTTTCACCGCTTAAATCCCCCTTTCACTTATAATACCGCCGAAAAGGCGAAAAGGTTGCATTAAATTCAAATTTTTTGACAAAAATTCTTCAATAAATATTATACACTGCAAAATTTATTGTGTCAATTCCAAGAAAACGCTTAAATTTCATTTATTTTACAAAAAAGGAATATCTATTGATATTTTCCTGAAAATAAATTATAATAGATGTGTATAACCATAATGATTGGAGTTTTTTTCAATGGATACAAACAAAAATATCCTGCTCGCGCTTATGCAGCTCAATATCGGCGGCGCGGAAACGCAT
The DNA here is from genome assembly GCA_964496015.1 of uncultured Lachnospiraceae bacterium. Taxonomy (GTDB): domain Bacteria; phylum Bacillota; class Clostridia; order UBA1381; family UBA1381; genus JALEPO01. The sequence continues at coordinate 5,594 of CAZBXN010000032.1, forward strand.
GTCGTCGAGCTTGCAAAGGAGCTTAAACGCAGAGGTTTTAATATTACGGTAGTGTCAAACGGCGGAGTATACGTAAAAGAGCTTGAAGAAAGCGGAATAAAGCATTATGCCGTGCCGCTTCAGAATAAAAAGCCGCTCAATATGCTGAAGGCGGCGCGCCGTTTAAAGAAGATTATAAAGGACGAAAATATAGACATTGTTCATTCGCACGCGCGAATTCCGTCGTTTATATTGGGAAAGCTTCATAAGCGCATGAAATTCCCGTTTGTGACAACGGCGCACTGGGTCTTTAACACCTCGCACGGTCTGAAATATATCACCGACTGGGGCGAAAAGGTTGTCGCCGTGTCGGAGGACATCAAGACGTATCTTATGGACAACTACAAAATCCCCGAGGGCGACATACGCGTTACCATAAACGGTATCGACACGGACAAGTTCTCGCCCGATACGGACTGCGCAGATATTTACGAGGAGTTTAATTTAAAAAAGAACGAAAATATTATAACGTATGTAAGCCGTCTTGACGAGTCAAGAAGCCTTGTCGCAAAACAGCTTATTGAAACTGTTCCGCGGCTTGACAGACAGGTTCCGAATTTAAGAATACTGCTTGTCGGCGGCGGCGACGATTTTGAAAACATCAAAGCTATGGCGGACAAGGTAAATTCGGACGCGGGACGCGAAATCGTAACGCTTACGGGCGCGAGAACCGACATAAACAAGCTTATCGCGCCGTGCGAGCTGTTTATCGGCGTAAGCCGCGCCGCGCTTGAAGCAATGGCGGCGCAAAAGCCCGTTATTATAGCGGGAAACGAGGGCTATATCGGACTTTTTGACAGGCGCAAGCTGAAAGTCGGAATTGACACGAATTTCTGCTGCAGGGGCTGTGAACAATCCTACGCCGCGCTGCTTGAACAGGACATTTTAAATTTCTTCGCTATGAGCGACGAGGAGCGCGCAAATCTCGGGGTTTACGGGCGCGAGCTCATAAAAAAGGACTATTCCGTTGCACGAATGGCGGAGGACAGCATAAAAATATACGAATGGGTGCTTGATAAACATGACGAAATCCTCATATCGGGCTATTACGGTTTCCGCAACAGCGGCGACGACGCACTTTTAAAATCAATAATCGACGCGCTGAAAAAGTACAAGGAAAGCCCGAATATTGTGGTTTTAAGCGCAAATCCGAAAGAAACGGCGCAAATTTACAGGGTCAAGGCGATAAACCGCACAAATCCATTTTCTGTCATAAAGCACATAAAGCAGGCTGGAATTTTAATATCTGGCGGCGGTACGCTTATGCAGGACAGCACAAGCACAAAATCGCTGTGGTATTACCTCGCGGTAATCTCGCTCGCTTTAAAGCATAATCGCAAGGTAATGCTTTACGCAAACGGCATAGGTCCGTTAAATAAGGAAAAGAATAAAATAAAAGCGGGAAAAATCCTCAACAAGGTGGATTTAATAACATTAAGGGACAATCAGTCGCTTGACGTTTTAAAGCAAATCGGCGTGACGAAGCCGAAAGTCATTGTAACGGCAGACCCCGCGATTTTACTCGGCGGATTTTCAAAAAAGCGCGGTCAGGAAATACTCAAAAGCGAAAATATCCCGACAGACAAGGCTCTTCTCGGCATATCCGTAAGACGCTGGCGCGAGCTTCCGCAGGGCTTCGAGGACAGTATCGCAAAAATATGCGACTACGCGGTTGAAAAATACGGTCTGTACCCCGTTTTCCTCACCATGCAGACAAGCAAGGATTTGATAATTTCCCAGTCAATAATGAACAAAATGAAGTACAGGTCGTCAATTATAAAGGGAAGCCGTTCGGTATCCGACATACTGTCGGTTATAAGCTGCATGAATATATGTATCGGCATGCGTCTGCATCTTTTGATTTACGCCACGATAAACGCAATTCCGCTTATCGGTCTTGTATACGACCCGAAAATCAGCAGCTTCATGGACTACACGCATCAAAATCTTAAAATTGATATTAAGTCGGCGGATTTTGACACACTCAAAAAGCTTCTTGATAAATGCGTGATTGAATATGACGAAATTAAGGACGACCTCGCCGAAAATTATACCTTGTTAAAGGATAAGGCGGAGCAAAACGGTCAGCTCGCCATAGAGCTTTATAACGAAGGAAGTGTTTCTATTGGCTGAGAAAAAGGACAGAATACTTTTAACGGCGGGATTTATGTCCGTCGCAACGCTCGCGGCTAAGGCGCTCGGTCTTGCGCGCAACTCGCTTTTAACGGCGTACTTCGGCTCGGGAATACAGTCGGACGCGTTTATTACCGCCTCCACGCTTCCCACGACGTTGTTTGACGTTGTTATCGGCGGCGTTATATCGGCGGCGTTTATACCTGTTTTTAACGATATTATGTCAAAGCAGGGCAAGGACAAGGCAATGCGGTTTGTCAACAAATTCGTGACGCTCGTACTCATGCTGTCCGCGCTTATCGCGGTATTCGGAATTATTTTCCGAGGCACGCTCGTTTCAATGCTCGCGCCGAATTACGCGCCCGAAACGCACGCGCTCGCGGCGCAGCTCACAGCGATTATGTTCCCGATGATAATATTCACGGGACTCGCGTTTTCGTTTGTCGGGCTTTTGCAGTCGTTCGGACAGTATAAGATACCGTCGATAATAAGTCTTGTGTCAAATCTCGCGATAATACTTTATTATGTGTTTTTCGGGCAGAAATTCGGCGTTTACGGTCTGTCCGTGACAATGGTAATAGCGTGGAGTCTGCAATTTTTAATTCAGCTGCCGTGGATAAAGAAATTCGGCGTAAAATTCCGATTTGATTTTAAATTCAGGGACGAAAGCATTAAGCAAACGCTCATGCTCGCGGGTCCCATGCTTATCGCAACATGGGTTCAGCCGCTTTATAACATAGTAAATCAGCGGTTCGCGTCGAATATCGACTCGGCTGTGACATATATTCAGCAGTCAAATCAGCTTTATATAATAGTGGTCGGCGTATTCAGCTTTGTTGTGACAAATCTGATATTTCCGAAGCTTGCAAAGGCAGTTTCCGAGGGAAACACAAACGAGGCGCAAAAGCTTACCGTGAGTTCAATACGCGCGATAGTGCTTATAATCGCGCCGCTTATGGCGGGTTTTATGATTTTGTCGAAGCCTTTTTCGTCAATTATTTTCCGATACGGCAAAATGGACGAAGCGGGCGTAAACGCAATCAGTATGCTATTAAAATTCTACTCAGTAGGTATGCTGGGACTGGGACTTAACGAGATACTTTCAAAGGCGTTTTTCTCGCTTCAGGACAGCAAAACGCCCATGAGAAACAGCATAATCAGCATGGTGGTAAACATTGTGCTCGCATATATTTTATACAATTTCATGTCAACAAACGGTCTTGCGCTTGCGGCGGCGTTCGGCTCAATCTCCAACGCGGCTCTCAACTGGTTCTGCATGACAAGAAAATACCCCGACATGATAAAGAAATCCGACATTTTCGACATGGTAAAATGCGTTATATCGGCGGCAATTATGGGCGTAATCGTTTTTATCGTCTACAGGTTTACCGCCGCGCGGCTTGACGGCTTGGCGGGAAATCTGATAATCTGCGCGGTATGCGGAATTACAGGCGTCGCGGTATACGCTGCAACGGTATATATTATGAGGGTAAGCGATGTCAGAAATTTCATAAAGAAAAAGGAGTGATGATATGAACAGCTTAATTTTAATGTCCTTGGCGGCGTTTTTCAAAAGATTTGCGCAGATATTCCGTCAAAGCGGAATATACGCTGTGTTTATTAAAATTTACACCGCAGTGTCAAATTCATGGAAGAACAGCCGTATTATGACGTGTTTAAGAAAAGACGAGCGCGATAATCTTTCAAAAAGCACGGCGGCGAAAATTTTCCGTCTGCCGTTTACATTTTTAAGCTTTCTCAAAGCAAAGCTCGGCGCGGTTCTTGAAAATAATATACAGAAAAGCTTCATCTGCTCATGGTCGCGGACATATATTCAAAATTTTGCGGCTGTAAACACAAGGTTTTTCGGCTTGATGCTTCTTTGCATGTCGCTCACGTATTCCCTGCTCCGATTTGTAAGAACGGGAACATATATAAATATCGCGCTTATCGCCGCCGCTCTCGGCGCGGTAATGGTTATTTTTAACTATAATCTAATGGGATTTTTAAATCCGAGCAAGGTTGTGGATTTTATAAAAAGCGCGGCGGGATTTAAAAATCTTGACTTTGAATTTTATGACAAAAACGCCGCAAAGGGCGTTACGCGGCTTGTTTTAGCCGTCATTGCAGGCGTTCTGACGGGCGTTTTAATGAATGTAAGCGTCTTAGCCGCAGCAATTCCGTTTGCGGCTTTCGGTATGCTGCTTGTGATGTATTCACCGCTCGCGGGCGTTTTAATATCCATTTTCGCCGCTCCGTTTGTGCCGACAATGGCGCTTGTTGGACTGTGCATGTGGACAATGCTGTCGCTTGTTATCAAATCAATAACCGATAAAGAGTTTAAATGGCGTTTTGACAGCGTGGGGCTTGCACTGATGCTTTTGCTTACGATTTTATTTATATCGTCCGCTCTGTCTTTTGCAAGGACGGGAAGCTTAAAGGTATGGGCAATATATTTTGTATTTCTCAATTATTATTTTGTAATAGTCAATACAATAAGAACAAAGGAGCAGTTTTACGCATTTTTGAAATTATTCGTAATTTCGGGCGCGTTTGTTGCGCTTTACGGCGTTATGCAGTACATCTTCGGCTGGACGACCTCAAACTCATGGATTGACGAGGAAATGTTTGAGGACGCGACAATGCGTGTTTATTCAACGCTCGGAAATCCGAATGTGCTCGGCGAATATCTGCTGCTTACGCTTCCCGCCGCGGCGATATTCATGGTAAAGGACAAATGGAACAGCCTTTCAAAGTACGCGTATGCGGCAATGTTCGCTTTAATGGCGCTTTGCCTTATACTCACGCAGTCGCGCGGCTGCTGGATTGGATTTATACTCAGCGTGTTTGTATTTGTCACATTTTACGAGGGCAAGCTTTGGGGACTGCTTCCAATCGCTATATGTATTATTCCGTTCATTATCCCGCAGACAATGGTTGACAGAATTTTAAGCATCGGAAATATGGAGGACTCCTCAACCTCGTACAGAGTTTTTATATGGCTCGGAACACTCGGTCTTTTAAAGCATTACTGGCTCGGAGGAATAGGCATGGGCGAAGCGGCGTTTGCAAAGGTTTATCCGTTTTTCTCATATAACGCGATTATCGCGCCCCATTCGCACAACACCTTTTTACAGCTTACGGTTGAGGCAGGTATCGGCGCGCTTATAGTATTTCTCGTTATGAACGCGCTGTTCACGAAAAAGATGTCCGACAGCTATAAGCTCGGCAGCAAAAAAGATACGGACAGCGTCGCGGCTCTTGCGATTGCGAGCGGAATAATCGGCTTTCTGGCGCAGAGTATGTTTGACTATACGTTTTACAATTACAGAGTCATGGCAATTATGTTTATGACGCTCGGAGCAGGCATGGCGCTCTATCATATTAAAAAGGAGGAGTCGGCTTGAAAATAAAAATCATCGAGGTTTCCTCCGATACAAATATCGGCGGTGCGGGAAAATGCCTGCTGACGCTGCTTGAAAACTTTGATTACGGGCAGTTTGAGGTAAAAGTAATTTTACCGAAAAATAGCCTGTTAAAGCCGCATATTGATGCGATGAATATACCTGTAACCGAGGTTGACGGCATTGCGGATAAATCGCTTGACTGGGGCGCGGTAAGCGGCTTAAAAAAGCTGTTTAAAGCCGAAAAGCCCGACTTGGTTCACACGCATGCGAGCATGTCGGCGAGGATTGCCGCAAGGCTTGCGGGCGCAAAGGTGGTTTATACGCGTCACAGCGTGTTTGAACCGCCGAAAAAGCTGTCGCATGGCTTGGGCAAAATAATAAACGGCGCGTTTAACAATTACTTTTCCGACAGCATTATAGCCGTTGCGGAGGCGGCAAAGGACAACCTGACTGCCACGGGCGTGAGCGATAAAAAAATAAGCGTCATATTAAACGGCGTGGACGGTCTTACTCCCGTAAGCGGCGCGGAAAAGGCGGAAATTAAAAAGCGGTTCGGTTTGGAGGACGGCGAAAAAGCCGTTTCGATAGTCGCGAGATTAGAGGACATAAAAGGACACGATTACTTTATAGACGCGGCGGACGAGCTTTTAAAAAAAGGCGTAAAGGCAAAGTTTTATATTGCGGGTACGGGCTCATACGAAACGCATTTAAAGGAAAAGGTGAAATCGCTCGGACGCGAAAATGAAATAATATTCACGGGCTTTATATCAGATGTTGACAAGCTGATGAATATCACCGATGTTCAGGCGAACGCGTCCTACGGCACGGAGGCAACAAGTCTTGCGCTTTTAGAGGGCATGAGCCTCGGTATTCCTGCGGTTGTTTCGGATTTCGGCGGAAATCCAGGAGTTATAAAATCAGGCGAAAACGGCTTTATTGTTCCGAAGCAGAACGCGCACGAACTGGCAAACGGAATTTACAGGCTTCTTACCGACGACAGCCTTTATAAAAAGCTGTCGGACGGTTCAAGGCGGATTTTCGGCGAGACCTTTACCGCGGAAGCTATGACGAAAAGCACAGAAAATTTATATATTAAAACGATAAAAGGAGGAAAACAACATGGCTGAAAAGAAAGTTAAATTCACGGTAATCGACGCTGTTGTAATACTTGCCGTAATTGCAGTAATAGCGGTAGGCGCAATAAAGCTTGCGCCGGGAATGTTCACGGTATCGGACAAGGAAAAGGCGGAATTTACCATACTGATTGCCTCAAAAAACGAGGGGCTTGCAAACGCAATGTCCGTAGGCGACAAGGTTACGCTTAGTCTTGCGGAAAAGGACGGCGGCATTATTAAAAACATTGAAACAAAACCCGCTGAAATTCTGACCTTTAACGGTATTGAGGGCTCGTATTCCAAGCAAGTGGTTGAGGGGCAGGTAGACATTTACGTAACCGTCGAAGCGGACGTTGACGTATCGGATTTATACGTAAAAACAGGAGATACGCCCGTCAGAGTAGGCGCGGAAATCCCCGTGAGAGGCAAGGGCTTCGCCTCAATGGGATATGTTGTCACATTGAATGAAGAAGGAGGAACACAGTCATGATTTTAGATGAAAAAGGAAAAATCGGCGGTAAAATAAGCATTGTTGACCTGCTTGTAATATTGCTTGTGATAGTTTTGATAATCGGTATCGGTTCGCGGTTCGGCAGCAGAATAACCACAGCCGTAAAATCAAGCGAAACATTTGAATTTGCCGTAAAGATAGATAATGTGCGCCAATACACGGTTGACGCGCTGCAAAAAAAAGGCAAAATAACAGATAAAAAAAGTACGCTGGATTTAGGCGAAATAAAGGATGTTCATGTTGAACCGTCCGAATTGCAGACGACAACCGCGTCGGGTGAAATTATATTCGCTGATGTTCCCGACCGCTATTCCTGCCTTGTGACAATCGAGGCTACAGGAAAAGAGTCTGACGACGGATATATCATGGACGACACGACCGAACTTTCCGTCGGAAGAACTATTGATATTTATTCAAAATACGTAAAGACCTCTGGAGAAATTGTAAGCGTTAAGGTAAAATAAGGCGGTGGAAACAATGGAAATATGCCGGGCCCAATGCGGGGACAGCGAAAAAATAAAAGATTTATTAAATCAGGTACTTACTGTTCATCATAACGGCAGACCCGATATATTCAAGCCCAATTGCCGCAAATATACGGACAGCGAACTTGAAGCTTTAATAAAAGACGACACACGCCCGATATTTGTCGCGGTTTGTGACGGCGAGGTTATGGGATATGCGTTTTGTATATTACGCCAGCAGAAAAACAACAATATTTTAACCGATATAAAAACGCTTTATATTGACGATTTGTGCGTTGACGAAAACGCGCGCGGAAAGCATATCGGAACTGCGTTGTATGAACATGTGAAGGAATACGCGAAAAATATCGGCTGCTATAACCTGACGCTCAACGTCTGGGCGTGCAATAAAAGCGCAAGACAATTTTACGACAGTATGGGGCTTAAGCCGCTTTCAACCACTTTGGAAACTATATTATAAAGCATAAAAAACCGCCAATTGGCGGACACTGTTAAGACAGTAAGTAGATTGTCTGTCAAGCAGGATTAAAAAAAGCAAATCGCTCAATATTAGAGC
>CAZBXN010000033.1:0-13708 GCA_964496015.1 uncultured Lachnospiraceae bacterium
ACTTAATAGCAAGCTATAAGAAAAATACAACTCCGATTAAGCCGACTTCAAAGCCAACAGCCAAGCCTACGTCCTTGCCGATAATCTCGCCGACAGTCAAACCGTCTGATTATCCATACATAATAAAATCAGCGTCTTTTAATAATATCGGAAAGCTTAAGGTGAAAGTTGAAGGAGAAGCTATTGACGCGAAGCTTATAATAGCCGCTTACACGGATAAGGGTGTTTTAAGCAAGATTAAAGCCGAGGACGTTAAAGGCAGCGAGGACTTTACGATAGATATTGAAAAACCATCAGGCGGCAGTGTTAAGCTGTTTGTTTGGGACGGACTTGACACAATGAAGCCGTTTAGTACAGTTAAAACGGCGGACGCGTCTGCGGCGACAAGCAACCCGACTGACAATCCTACAACCGCACCGACATCTATGCCGACGACATCACCTACAATTGCGCCGACAACCAAACCGTCTGTAAATAAAGCGGCAGTTATACAAAACGGCACAGTTATTGGTGAGTATACCGCCATACGCGACGCAGTCAAGGCGGCGGAAGCAATCAATCCTCAAAGCGAATCAGAGCGCGTTACAATCAATGTAGACCCGGGCAACTATGAAGAACAAGTTATGATTGAGGGGCTTCATTACATTACACTACAGCAGACACCTGAAACAAGTGCAAACGGCAGGGTTAATTTATACTGGCACTACTGCACGGGATATGCCGCCGGAGACTGCGGACTTGATGGACGCTATGACCCCAAAATAAACTGGAGCGATCAGCGGACATGGACCGGTTACAATGAAGGTGATGAGCAATTTACAGCATATAGGCTCGGGCAGTCATTAACCGGAATTTCGGCAATTTCGTACTATGATACCGACGGTGTTGCGCATAAAAATGTTAAAGTTCAGAAAGATCATCTCGGCGACTATACTGAACAGGCAGCACTTTTTATAAACAACGCGTCAACAGATATTATAGTCAAGGATTTGAATATTGTGAACTCAATCCCTGTTATGGTAACTGAGGGTGAAAAGGCTGTCGGTATTGCGCCTCAGGAGGACAGAAATGCAGACAACGCAACATCATTTGTACTTCCCCGCCGCGATAATCTGGCGGTATGTGATGAGAATACGCCAATGAACGGCACAAGCAGAGTAAAAGAAGCGTTGGCTATTTCAAATGATGTTGACAAGATAAAGGCGCTTGAAGCTCTTGAAAACTTAACCGCAGGCGAAAGCGCGTATCTTGTCCGTTCGGATAAATACAATGAACGCGGTCACGCGCTTTCAATAAACGGTGACAGAATAACATTGGAAAATGTACGCGCGAGAGGTAATCAGGATTCGGTTTTTATATCAAGCGGCAGAATATATTTTAAAAATTGTGATTTGATTGGCGGCACAGACTATATATATGGAGATGCAACCGCGGTATTTGACAGCTGCAAGCTCGGCGCAGAAGGAATGAGCAATAAAGATTACGGCGCTACCATCACAGCGGCTAATCATGAGGCGGCTAATCCTTATGGATATTTATTCTATAACTGCGAGATTTACAACGTACTCGACAATATTACAAAGTCGACTTTAGGCAGACCATGGAGACAGGACGCCCAAATTACATTCTTTAATACACTGATTGATGATAATAAAACCACAGGCAAAAGTAATGCGGGTATCAGCGACGCCGGCTGGAGCGATATGTCCGATAACAAAAAAGAACTTGCGCGCTTCTTTGAGTATGGTACAAAGACAAGAAGCGGCGCGGCTGCTGACACATCAAAACGTGTTGTAAACGCTTCGGTTGACGACGGCGGTCAGGGTATGGGCGCCGTGCTTGATAAATGGCAGATACTTGAATTTAATCCGAGAAATTATTTCAACAGCGATTATTGGATAAATGTAAAGCAAAAAAGTGTGTGGGATCCGATGAATTTTGGCACAAAATATTTGTCTGAGGTTGACAAGGAAATTGAGCAGGCATCCGTCACTATTCCCGAAGGCTCTGAAACAACCGTTTCACTTCCCTCGCCTTCAGTCGATAATATAGAATTTCATTGGGAAAGCGCGTCCGATAATGCTATTGTATCAGAGGATGGCAAATCACTTACAGTTGCGCGCCCCGCATCAGGTGAGTCCGCAATTAAGTCAAGCATTATACTTTATGCTATGAATAACTCAACAGGATTTGGTGACAAAAAGGTTATACCTGTTACAATCAATCCGACTACCGACACAACAAATGTGTTTGCCGTAATGGGAACGGTTTCAATGACAACCGCGAGCGATACAAACCAAACCGTAACGCTCATGATTAAGAAGGGCGATGCGGTAATAAAGACGCAGGACGTTACAATTACGGCTGGCGAGACTTCGCAAGAGTACACAATGGAGAATATTCCTGTCGGTGAATACACTATATACCCGACCGCTAAGAACACGGAGTATAACGTAAAGACTGATTCACAGACTATAACGGGTACTGCGAGCGGCAACGTAACGTATAACGTTGAGATACAGAAAATGGCGGCGATTTCGGTTACGGACACGGACTTTAGCTTAATAATCCCGACCGTTACGACGGCGAGCGGCTTCGCAGCCTCGATTTATACTGCTGACGGCACAGAAACCGCAAATCTCACGGCGGGTAACAAGGTTTACAAGCTGACAAAAGACGCTGACATAACAATCGCGAGAAACGTCGGCGTGAGCTTCGACCTAAAAAGTTTGCTAAAGAACGGAACGTCTCTTGACAACACAAAGGCGCTTCATTTCAGCTATGACTTCCTCTTGGAAAGTTCTGACTATCTGCCTAAAACGCCGAACAAGAGAAATTCATTTTTCGACCTTGCGACAAGTATGGCAAACGCCGGAAATAATGCGGCTGACCAAACGAGATTTGTCCGCTGGGATGTCATGGCAAACTGGGGACAAATAAATATGTATCCTGCCGCTAACGGACGTATAAACGGCGATAAAACGCAGTTTGACAGCAACAGCAAAATGGCGAACAAATGGTACAGAATTACCGCTGATATTGACCTTGTTAATAAAACTATAACTTCAACGCTTTACAACCGCGACGAGGATATGGCGATACTCAATAATGCGCCGTTTACAATCGTCGCTTCCGAAGCAGACTATCCGACAGATATTGATTTAGGTAATCTCTGCTTCAATATCTATATGGATTCAGGCGCGGACGTAACAAACAAGATAGAGTATTATATTGATAATATTACGATTGAATATCAGGATTATGAATAACAGGATTGTCATTGTTTAAATAATTGAAAAATAATTAAGCTCTCTCTCATATACAATAAAAGTCCATTATCAGACACAATGTTGTGTTTCACAGTGGACTTTTATTGCATAATTAAAATATCAATAGCTTTTTTATTTCTCTATAATTACGGAGGATATATTATAATGAAAAAAAGAATTTTAAGTTTGATTATAGCGGTGGCAGCACTTATGCCGTGCATGCCGATATCGCATGCTGAGGAAGCAAAAATTGTAATTGCCGAACAATCGGACGGCAATACTGTTGTTACGCTTACGAATATTACAGAGGGGATTTTGATTGGTGCAAGATATAATGGTGGAGTATTATCAGATATGAAAACTGCTGAAATTAAAGGTAATAAAGCAATTATTGAGGATTTTGAGGCAGATAAGGTGTTTGTATGGAATTCGCTGGACAAAATGATGCCGATATGTCCCGCGATTGATGTGAGCTCGGCTCAGCCGATAACACCCGAGCCCATAACCGAAGCGGTTACGATTGACTTTACGTCTATGGATAGCGTGCCTGTCTACAGCGCGGAGAACGGCAGCGGCTTTGTTACTAAATCAGGTGCGATTATGCCATCGGGTTCGGAGCGCACTGTTGCTCCTGCGGAAAATATTACTCTTTCCTCCGCAGGCGCGTCGGTAACCGAAACGACAGGCTCATATCTGCACGCTAAAACAAACAGTAACGACGGCGATGATTACAACTACGGCGGTCTTATTTACAGAATTGACACCGGCGCGGCAGGTGCGTACCGTCTTGAGGTTGAGGTTACAGGAACTAAGTCCGATACAAGAGTTGCACCGTCGGGTATGGATGCAAACAGGCTTACAAGCACGTCAAACTGGGATAATGCAGGAAATGTTGCGAGAACTGTTTCGGCATCATGGACAGGAAGCACATGGACATATGATTTTGCAACAGGCGAGGATTTTGTGGAAATTGAGATTGAGCCGACGGCTTTAGCAAGTGAGTCCGAACCGAAAACAGTCGGAGTAAAGAAGATAATGGTTACACCGCTTTCGGTAAATGCGGCAGGTGACAAGCCAACAATTCATATTTTGGGTGACTCGACGCAGAAAACCTACACGTTTAATGAAACAATTAGCTCGTGGGGTCAGACGCTTAGAAATTATTTTGATAAGGACAAGGTGAATGTCATCAATTACTCAATGGGCGGACGCGCTATGAAGAGCAATTATAACGAGGGACGCTTTAATGAAATTCTTATAAACGGAAAAGAGAACGATTTTGTATTTATTCATTCCGCTCACAATGACGAAACTATCAGCAAAAACAGATTTTCAAGAGGTTCGGGAATAGTTAAAGATAATCTTGCGGCAAATAATGAAAGCTATAATGAATGGCTTGATATGTATGTTGAAGCGATTAAGGCTCGCGGTATGATACCGGTGCTTGTAACCGCCATGCCAAGAATCGGAAGCGGTAAATATTCTGAAAGCTCTGTAAAGCCTAACGGCTTTAATCCCGATGCACCGGGCAATATGAGAGCAAAAGCCGCATCTGACGAAAATGTGGGTATTGCGGAGCTTTACGACGGCGCGAAAAAGTATATCGACCTGCTTGATGCAAAGGAAGTAAATTATATTTACAACACTATTGAAGCCGGTGAAACACCGGCTGAAAATTCTGCAAACGGCGCGAACGGTGACGGTACACATTACCGTGAAGCGGCGGCGAAGCAGTGGTGCAGAATAATACTGCAAAGCATTTATGACCAGTCGGTTGCATCTGAGGACACATATACCGACAAGGCTATTATGAATAGGCTTGTAGAATTATTGCCCGACAGTGTAAAATCAGCGGCGCAGTCGGGCGATTGGTCAGCGGTGTTCCCCGAAATGGCTTCGGACGTAAGCGCGGCAGGCATTGTTCCCGGCGCAGTTAAGCAGTCGGAAAGCAATTATTACTACAGAAACAATATTGAAAAAGCGCTCCAGCTCGGACTTCTGCACAAGAACAGCTCTAACCTCTTTAAGCCGACCGATATTATAACCGTAGGCGAATATGCAAGAGGTGTTGAGAAGGCGTTCGGACTTGCGGAAAACAGTCTTACAAGCTACACAAAGACATATGCGGAGCTTGGTGCAGTGCAGCAGACAGGTGCGGATAACGCTGTATTGAAAACATCACACGCGGACAACAATACCGTGTTGGAATCGGCTGTTTCACCGATGGCAGACGGAGAGTATACCGTAACCGTCACGCAGCCTGTCGGAGGCACGGTTACAGTTTACAATGAAAGTGCGTTTAATGCGACAACAGCCGATATTCCGTCGGGAGTAACAGCTAATCAGCATATAGCGGATAATAGCAGCTTCATACTTGAAGCGCCTGCGACCGTGACATCGGGAACTGATAAGAGCGGTGTGTTTGCGGATAATAGCGGAGTAAGTATCAACTATGTTGAATTCAGAAACAGCGATAGCAAAGAATTTATATATACCGCAAAGGCAGACGGAGTTCTTACGGTGTATGCGCGTACAGGTCCAAATAAGCCTATTGAATTGGTAAATACGGCAAACAGCAAGGAAGCGCAGTCAAAATATATTGATAAGAACTCTGCGGAGAGTAATGTATACGGAAGCATTAAGTTTGATGTAAAGGCGAATACGACATATAAATTGTATACGCGCGCCGGCTCCGGCAGACTGTTTGGCGTCAAATACGAATCAACCAACTATCCGCAGAGTACGCAATCGCTTATTGTAAACGCGAACGATACAGTGCGAGTTTTCGCAGCTCCTGCCGAGAATTATGTAAATAAATCCATTGTTGTAAACGGCTCAGAAGTGTCAAACAGCAAGGAATATACTTTTACGGTAACAGGCGATACAACAGTTACGGCAGTCTTTACGGCCGAACCTGCGATGGTAGATGTTACTAACGTAGCGAGTGACGCGGCACTCACACGGGAGGTAATGGGCGCGATTTTATATGACGCTTATCAGCTTGTCGGGAATAAGACAATTATATTGCAGTATATGAACCAAAACGGAGGAGTTCCATCACCCGATGACCCAAACTATGACCCGAATATTCAATACGAAGGTTCGCCGTATATTCCAACTACAGGCTGGGGAGCCTTGACGGATAGGAGTGGTATTTCCGATGACCTGTACTCAAAAGTCAAATCAGCATATAATTTAGGACTTATGCGCCCCGAAACGGGCATAGCGAGAGGTTCAATCGCGCTGGGAACGGAACTTGAACCCAAAGCAGAAGTGACGCGCGCCAAGGCGGCGAAATCGCTTGTGTTCGCGTTTACGCTGACGCAGCCGCTAAAGGGCGAGAGTCAGACGCTTCCGGACGGAATAAATCATGGATATGAAACAGCGGAAATCGCTGCTCCAAATCCCGACGCACCTTCAACGGTTATAAAATAATTTAACATTAAATACAAAAGCTGAAACAGGCGAAGGAATTTAAGTTGATTTAAAAATTTACATAAGCGGACGGAACGGCTCATAAATCGTTCCGTCTGCCATTTTTTAATACGCCTTAAAATCCCGTATCATATTTGCTTGACAACGCATGTATTTTATGGTATTATATTAGAAGTTAAGCACAAACTTTTTGGCGATGACGGCCGAGCCCGCGCGATTAGAACCCGCGAACCTTGTCAGATGGGGAACCAAGCAGCAATAAGCGGTGCTTCTGATGTGTTGCGGTAAACTCGGTCGGAGCCTTTTTTTGATTATAGGTCAGAAAGGATTGCATTATGGAGCATCAGGCGATATACCGCAGATGGCGTCCCATGGTATTTGAGGACATTGTTGGTCAGACGCATATCACAAAAACCCTGAAAAATCAAATAATTAACGGCAAAGTCGGTCACGCATATCTTTTCTGCGGCACTCGCGGAACAGGCAAAACCACTTGCGCGAAAGTTTTTTCGCGCGCGGTAAACTGCCTTAACCCGCACGACGGCAGTCCTTGCAACGAATGTGAAATATGCAGAGGCATTTCAGACGGTTCAATTATGGACGTCAAGGAAATTGACGCCGCTTCAAACCGCAAGGTTGAAGATATGGCGGAAATTATTGACGATATACATTACGTGTCGTCGAGTGCGAAATATACGGTTTACATTATAGACGAGGTTCATATGCTGAGCAACACCGCGTTTAACGCGCTGCTCAAAACGCTTGAAGAACCGCCCGAACACGTTATATTTATTCTTGCCACAACCGAGGCGCATAAAGTCCCGCAAACGATTTTATCGCGCTGCCAGCGTTTTGATTTTAAGCGTATAAAGCCTGCCGATATTATAACACGAATGAAAGAAATCGCGCACGGCGAAGGGCTTAATATTACGGACGACGCCTATTCCCTGCTCGCGCGTCTTGCCGACGGCTCAATGCGCGACGGGTTGAGTATTTTGGAGCGTATAGTTTCCGCGTGCGGAAATACCATAAATGCGGAGGATATAATATCCGCGCTCGGAATTTCAACGGCGCAGTCGGTGTTCAATATTGCCGACGCAGTTATTGCGGGAAATGCTAACGGTATTTTGGAGGTTATAAATTCCGTGCTTGCGGACGGCAAGGATTTGAGAATGTTTATTGACTCCGTTATAAAGCATTTCCGCGACTTGCTTGTGGTGAAAGTAAGCGATACTCCCGACGCGCTCCTTGACTACAGCGCGGAGGATATGGTAAAATTAAAGGCGCAGTCAGAAAAGCTGACATTTGAAAAAATTTCAAATGCCGCGTCGCTTTTGTCAAAGGCGCAGGCGGACGCGAAATGGGTTAAATCGCCGCGCGTCATATATGAAATGGCATTGATTAAGCTGTCGCGGCCCGAGATTGACACAAGCTCGGAGGCTCTCTTAGACAGATTAAGCGCGGTTGAGCAAAATAACGCGCCGTCTGCCGATTACGAGCTTCTTAACCGAATTGACGCTATTGAGGAAAAGCTAAAAAACGGCATTGTTACGGAAAAACCGTCGGCCGAGCCTCAAAAAGCCGAGCAAAAAGCGCCTTCCATAAGGCTCTACAACCCTATTTCCCCAGAGGAACTCACGGCGGACAACCAGATTGTAAAAGCAGCGAAAAACTGGACTAACATATCGCATGCAATAGCAAATTCGGCGGGATATTTAAAAGCCCCGCTTTTAAACCGCCGTATTACGATTGATAAAGACGGAATTATTATGCTGTTTAACCGTGAAGAAAAAGCTTCTTATAATATTGCGAAGATGTATTTGGAAAAGCTCCGTCAAAGCTTCAAAAAAGCGTCGGGCGCAAAATGCACGGTAAAGATTGCGTTTCGTGATGAAATTGACGACGAGCCTGTTGATTTCTGGAGCATAAAGTCAACGGATAAACCGCACGCGAGCGAACCAGAAGAAAGCAACGACGCCGCTCCCGACAATACCGACCCGCTTGATGATTTAATGCTTGATTTCGGGGATATTGTCGAGGACAACGACGAAAGCGAATTTGTGCGCTATAATTCAGAAAGCTTTGAACAGGCTTCTTTAAGCGTAGATGACGACGAAGATGATGACCGCGAGGAGTTTTTAGAGCAAAACGAACTTGCGGAAGACGATGAATAAGTTAAATATTCCCTTGCGGAAAGAATATAAAATAAGAAAGAGGTAAAAAAATGGGAAAATACAAAGGATTTTCGGGTTCGGGCATGAACACCAACAAAAATGTAAGCAACGTTGTAAAACAGGCTCAGAAAATGCAGGAGGAAATGGAAAAGGTTCAAGCCGAAATTGAGGAAAAAACCGTTGAGGCAACCGCAGGCGGCGGTATGGTAACGGTAAAAGTAAACGGCAAGAAAGAAATAATTTCACTTAAAATAAATCCCGAGGCGGTTGACCCAGACGACGTTGAAACTTTAGAGGACCTTGTTACGGTCGCGGTAAACGACGCGATAAAGCAGGCGGAGGAAATGATGGCAGAGGGAATGAGCGCCGTAACGGGTGGGCTCAATATCCCCGGACTTTTCTAAGGCTATGCACGCGTCAGTAATAGAAACACTAATCGAAAAATTTGAACAGCTCCCCGGCGTCGGCAGAAAAAGCGCCGAGCGGATAGCTTTTCATATACTGGAAAGAATGTCGGAGGAGGATACAAAATCCATGACCTCCGCAATTCTTGACGCTAAGGAGCATATTCATTTATGCCCCGTGTGCCAGAATTTAACCGATACGTCGCCCTGCGTGATATGTTCCTCGCAAAAGCGCGATAAGTCGGTTATTTGCGTTGTCGAAAGTCCCGAGGACGTGTCGGCGATTGAAAATACGAATGAATTTAACGGCGTTTATCACGTCCTGCACGGCGCACTGTCCCCTATGGACGGAATTTCGCCCGACGATATAAAAATCAACGAGCTTTTGCTGCGTCTGACTGACGGACAGGTTAAAGAGGTAATCATGGCGACAAATCCGACAGTCAGCGGAACGGCAACAGCGGTTTATATTTCAAAGCTGCTCGCTCCGTTTGACGTCAAAGTCACGCGTATCGCGCACGGTATACCAGTCGGCAGCGACCTTGAATACGCGGATAAGATTACGCTTATAAAAGCGCTCGAGGGCAGACAGACAATGTAAAAAAAATCAGAAAGCTTTACGCTTTCTGATTTTTAATTTGCCTATTTGGTTGTACTTCCCAAACCGCCGTTGCGGATTTCGGTTACGTCGTCGTCAAAGGTTATTCCGTACTCCACAAAAATGCCCTGACAGAAGCCGTCGCCCGCTTTCAGCTCAACTGTTTTATTCTCATTTGTGTCATTTGTGACCTTGCAGAAAATATGTCCCTCGTTGTCGCTGTAATAATAATCGCTGTCTATTATGCCAACCGTATTATTCATTTGCAGACGGAACTTAAACCCCAAGCCGCTGCGCGGATAAAGCTTTAGTACCCAGCCGTCCTCGATTTTCACGCGGATGCCCGTCGGTATTTTCAGCGTTTCATTTGGTTTTATCGTAAAATTAACGGGCGAATAGAAATCATAACCCGCCGAGCCTGTTGTAGCCCGCCTCGGAAGCTTTATTTCATCATATATTTTATGTATATCGTCTGAATTTCCGAAGGTGTCCGCCCAATCCGACCGAAAACGGTCGTAGCTTACCTTCTCAAACTGCGCAACTCTTTTCATACTATTTTACCACCAGTACAATTTTATTTAATTCAAGGCTCTTCTTTACATCAATAACCTTTTGGTTGGAGCTGCCGCGCCACGGAAGCTTAATATCCAACTGCGCCTTGACAAATCTGCCGTCTACCAGAACATCAACCTTGTTCATGAACGGCAAATCCTTGATGTCCTGCCATTCGTAGCCTGTATAAATCCATATGGACTTATCGGGGAATTTCTCCGCAATTTCCGTCACAAGCTTGCCTATATCCTCACGGTTTTTGGTATGTAAGGGGTCGCCGCCCGAAAGCGTGATACCTGTTATATAGTCCTTTTTCAGTTCCTCAAAAATTTCCTGCTTCGCGCTTTCGTCAAATTCAAGTCCGCCGTTTATGTCCCATGTGACAGGATTCTGACATTCAAGGCAGTGATGCTCACAGCCCGCAACCCACAGCACAACGCGCAGTCCGTCGCCGTTTAGCATATCGTCCTTTGTTATATTATGGTAACGCATTACATACTTTTCCTTTCAGCTATTTCCGCCATTTTTGCGGAGTTAAGTCTTGTATCGCCCTTTACGCGCGAATATGAAAGATAACCGTTCATTCTGTCAATCTTTGTAAGGTTCTTGCTGCCGCACTTCGGGCATACATCCATGTCAAGCTCCTCATAACCGCAGTCATCGCAGTATGCCAGCGACAGATTTACTCCCTCATAGAAGCCCATATTCATTGCGCGTCTTATAAGCGTTTTGATAGCCTCTTTATTATAGCTTATAGGGTATTTGACATACTGGATTTTACCGCCGTTTGAAAGCTCCCAGAAACGTTTTTCAAGGTTTTGCTTCTCTATAGGAGTAATATCCTCTGTTACGTGACAGTGGAAGCTGTTTGAAACATACGGTCTGTCCGAAACATTTTCAACAACGCCGTACTTCTTTCTGAACTGCGTTACCTGCAAGCCGCACAGCGATTCCGCAGGCGTGCCGTAAATCGCGTACAGTCTGCCGTCCTCCTGTTTAAAATCGTTTACGCGCTTATTGATAAATTCAAGCGTTTTAAGCGCAAATTCACCGTCCTCAACAAGTGATTTTTTATTGTACAGTTCCTGCAATTCGTTAAGAGCCGTAATTCCGAATGACGCCGTTGCAGCCTTTAAAAGCGGCTTAATCTTATCGTGAAGTCCCAAATGTCCGCCGTAGAAACCGCCCTCGCAGTATGCGAGCGGATTTGTTGACGCGCGCATTTCTCCGAGATAATCATAGGTTCTCAAATGCAGTTGTCTGATTAAGTTCAGATAGTAGTCTAAAAGTTCAAAAAACGGGATATTTTCCTGCATGGATTTTGCCAAAATCATCGGCAGATGCAGCGAAACCGCACCTATATTAAAGCGTCCTACAAATATAGGCTTGTCGTTTTCGTCGGCAGGCTCCATACCCCCTTTTTCATACCACGGTGAAAGGAACGCGCGGCAGCCCATAGGGCTTACAATTCTTCCGTACTTTTTGTACATTGAAGGCACGTAGCCCTCGCCCGTAAGACTGAGCCAGTCGGGGTACATTGTCTTTGACGAACATTCAACGCCCGCTTCAAATACGTCCTCTAATTCTCCGCCCGGACCGTGCAGCTTTTCATCATACAGGAACACGATTTTCGGGAACAAGACAGGCTTTTTATTGCCCTCTTTTCCCTGTCCTTTCGCGTGAACCTCAAGCATTGTAATTGACGCCATTTTTGCAAATCTGCCCGTTCCCGTTCCGATTGTTACGGTGATAAACGGGTAATCGCCGCGGCTTGACGATACGGAGTTGAATTTATATTCCCAGCCCTGGAAGCCCTGTTCAAATTCTTTCTTTACGTCCTTTAACGCGATTTCCTCCGCTTTTTTCCTGTCAATGCCAAGCTCCGTATATTTGTCTATATATTTCTTATATGATTTTTCCGCATACGGCTCTAATATAAGGTCTGCCGACGGAACGGTAAAACCGCCGTACTGCTGGCTCGCCGCCGACAGTACAATGTCGCCGATTACGTCAAACGCCGTATCAAGCGTTTTCGGCTCGTTATACCAGAGATTTCCCATTTCAAATCCGCCCGTCAAAACATTTTTTACGTCAAACAGGCAGCAGTTCATTGTGTCGCGTCTTGCCGACATATCGTGGATATAGATATATCCGTCGCGGCACGCCTGCAATTCCTCCGTCGTAAGGAAAAACTTCTTATATAATTCCTTATTTAACTGATTAAATATAAGGCTTCTCTTTGTTGAAACAAGCGCGCTGTCCGTATTCGAGTTTTCCTTGTCACCGATATACATAATCGACTGGCTCTTTTTATAAACCTCGTCAAGCATCTGAACAAAGTCCTGTTTGTAGTTCCTGTAATCGCGGTAGCTTTTTGCAACCTTCGGATTTACTCTTTCAAGCGCCCCCTCGACAATATTGTGCATTTCCGCAATCTGGATTTCGGGCTTATTCATTTTAAGCGCCTCTTCCTCAACGAACCTGCATATGAAATTTATGTCGTCGTCGGTAAATTTTACAAGCGCGCGGAACGCCGACTTGTTGACTGCGACAACAACCTTCTGAACATTAAATTCTTCCTTCGTACCATCTTTTTTTACTACCTTTAAATCTTCTGTTTTCATTTCTAACACCTCGTATAAATTTCCACCTATTTTTTACCACATACTATATCTTGTGGTTTCTGACGTCTGTTTTAGATTATAGCACCCAATATCTATAAAATCAATTACAGACAGATTATTGATTTATTACAGTTTTGTTACGTGTAAAAAACTCTTGTATTTATCACGCTTCCAAAGTTCACGAATATTTGTTCGTATATATTGTATCACCATTTTTTTCATAAGTCAACAGATATTACAACGATTTTTTAAAAAGACGCGTGCAAATAATATAAGTATTATTTTTATAAGGAGAAAAGAATTTATGAAATTATTGTATGCTGCCCTCGCGCTTTTTTTTCTTGGTATATATATGGAAATATATACTTTTTTATTCGACAGGCGGATAAGATACCTGTTACTGAACAGCCGCCCCCTGTCAGACAGCCTGACGGTTAAAATGTCGGCTGTCTGCTGGCATCTCAGACATAAATTTACATCGCGGGAAAAACAGTTTTTATATTTGTTAGAAGCGTGAAACAGTATTTTCCCCGCCTTTAAAAATCCGTCATTTTGCAGAAAATCAGATTTTTTTCAAAAAAACACACAAAATATAGCAAATAATCACTTGATTTTATAAAAAAAAAGTGGTATTATATACCTATGTATGTTA
>CAZBXN010000034.1:0-13164 GCA_964496015.1 uncultured Lachnospiraceae bacterium
TCCAGCTATAAGGCGCTGCGGCTTATATTTTATAGGTCGCGGCGCTTTTTTTATCTCATTTACGATATAAGGTGACGTAATATGAAAAAATTTATCGCTTTTTTGCTTGTTTTGGTAATAGGCGTATGCGTTGTAAATGCCGAAACCGACTTTTTTCTGCATATAGACCGATACATTCCCGCGCTTGAAGAAAAATTTCCCGAGGCGTGCGATACAGTATCGGAAATCAGCATGTCTTTATCGGATTTGACGGACTTAATCCCCTCCCCTGCCGAGCTCATAGCAATGATTAAGCATGAGGAAATGCCGATTGACCCGTCGGACATTGCTGTAAACGCATATATTGAGCATAGCCCCATGCTGACGTTTTACACTGACGAAAACATCAGCATAATGGTAAACGACGAAGGCTATTACAGCATATTCGGAATTACAAAATCCGAGAATAAAAAACATCTGCTCGTCCGCGTGACAGACCCCGGCGGCGAAACAATCGACCAGACGCCCGTATCGGTTGACGGAATAAATCAATTCAACAGAACAATCAAAATCCCCGATACGGATTTTGACGAGCTTGACGTATCCGTTTTCGCGGGCAGCAAGCCCTACGGCAATTTCAAAAGCTGGGTGTACAATTATATAAAGCTTGCCCGTGACGAAAACGGTATCTGGAGCATAAAGAAATCGCCCGTATACGAGCATAACAAGGAAATGTACGAAAAGGACAAATCGACAAGCGAGGCGTTAAAGCGCACGCAGTCCATACAGTCGGAAAGCGACGGAATACGCGCAATCGCCGAAAATCTCACGCAGAACTCATCGGGCGATTACGAGAAAATCCTCGCGCTCCACGACTGGGTGTGCTCATATATCCGCTACGACCTCGACAGCGTAAACTCGGGCGCAATACCGCCGTACTTCGCCGGGGAAGTGGTACAGTCGCGCGACGCGGTATGCCTCGGCTTCGCCACGCTCTACGCCGCGCTTTGCCGCAGCATCGGAATACCGTGCAACGTCGTTTCGGGCTACGCCTTGGGCATCGGCGCGGACACCGACTGGAATGATGCGACAATCGCGACAGACGAGCAAAACCACGCGTGGAATGAAGCGTATGTTGACGGACGCTGGGTAATCGTCGATACGACGTGGGACTGCTCGGACAGGATTGAAAACGGCGAGGTCGTTTCCGACGGCGAGGTGTCGCATTTGTATTTTGACGCCAATATTGAATTTTTCTCGGCAAATCATAAAATCCTCGAATACGCAAAAAGACGGTAATAAATTCAAACACAAAAAAGACAGCTCGTGCTGTCTTTTTTTAATCTATTCCTATTTACCTGCCTTCAAATCAAATTCCTGTGGCGTTTCCACTATCGCCTGCATGGTTTTCGCCCAGACAAACACCTTTGCGGTGGTTGCTTTATCGGATTTATCAACCGTAACGGTTGTTGTGCCATCTGTTTCAAGCGGAACGCTGTCTATGCGCAGTAACACGCCGTTTTCATCATACACCGCCGCGTAGACAAAGCAATTTTCGGGAATTGTTTCCGCTGTCGGAGCAATATCAAACGCGTATTTATCGTCTGTTTCCGCACTCGTATTCCGCGTGATTTCCGCCGTTATGGTCGGTACTATAGGTATCGGCGTGAGCGTGGGTGTGGCGGTCGGTTTAGGTGTCGGGGTTGCCGAACCGTCGCCGGCACTGTTGTAATGAATTGTCGCATTTTTTAATTCATCATTACTATAGCCTATATCAATAGCCTGCCACTGCGTTTCTGTGCCTTTAAAGTACACTTCTTTTAAGGATTTACAACCGGAAAACGTATAATCGTCAATGCTTATAACACTATCGGGGATTGTTATGCTTGTTAAACTGCTGCAGCCGGAAAACGAGCCATAGACTATTGTTTTTGTCCCATCTTTTATTGAATAATCGCCGCTGACGTTAGCAGCAATTAAATATTTTCCTATATATAAAACTCCGTTTTCCCAATTATTTCTGTCATCATAATATGCCGTACTGTAAAACGCATTCTGACCAACGCTTGTGACGCTGTCGCCGATTGTTATGCTTGTTAAGCCGGTGCATTGGCGAAACGCTTCCTCGCCAATGCTTGTGACACTATCGCCGATTGTTACGCTTTTTAAGCTTTCGTTCCATGAAAACGCATTCTGACCAATGCTTGTGACGCTGTCGCCGATTATTACACTTTCTAAGCCGTCGCAACCTTCAAACGCACCACAGGCTATTGTTTTTGTCCCGTCTTTTATTGTATAGTCGCTGCTAATTGTATCACTATCTGCCTTAATCAAATGATTTCCTATGTATAGAACTCCGTTTTCCCAATTTGTACTATCTTTATAATACTCCGTATTAAAAAACGCACTACTATCAATATTTGTGACACTGTCAGGGATTATTATGCTTGTTAAACTGTTGCAGTCGGAAAACGCATACTCACCAATGCTTTTTACGCTGTTTCCGATTATTATGCTTGTTAAGCCGGTGCACTCGGAAAATGCAAAATTGCCAATGCTTGTGACGCTATTGGGGATTGTTATGCTTGTTAAGTGTGGACAATATAAAAATGCCTTCTTGCCAATGCTTGTAACGGGCAAGCCGTTAATTTCAGCGGGAATTTCAATTTCCGTTGCGAAAACGCTGCAATCGGTAATTGTAACAGCTGTTTTATCGCCATTTATTGTATAATACAGATAATCGCCGTATTTCGTACCAGTTTCCGCGCAGGCGATAATCGGCACGCAGCCGACAAGTATAGAGAAAGCCAATACCACCCCTAAAAATTTTTTCTTTTTGTTCATTTACTGAACCTCCTTAAATTTATTTTATATGAATGTAACTCCGCGCATTAAAAAATGCGTGGTACAAAATCCATACCACGCATAAAAACGCGGCTTAGATTTTAAAACGTTACCACACATTTATTATTATATAAAATACTGCAAATACAGCCATTCAAAACAAAGGCATTTAAGCTAAAAGCATTTCAATATATAAAGCACGCGTTTTTAGCAAAAATACACGACCTTAAATTTTGAATGTTAAAAGCAGAATATTTCTAACCGAAAATATCCTAAAATAGGTATTAAAAAAACAGTATTATATTTAGAAAATATAATAATAAATTTGTGGTATATATATTATACCATATTTTGTCCGTATTTCAATAGTAACATGTAAATTTTTTCTTTAAAGGCAATAAAAAAAGCGGGTGATCCGCCTTTTTTATTTGTCAAAACACCTTCAATACGTCGGAGTCCTTTTTTACAAACGCTATAAACTCATTTATGCGGATAGGCACAGTATACCGGTTATTTCCCTCATATTCCGACTTATCCTTTGTTAATATCCATTTGCCCTTTGGCAGATAGACGGTTTTTTCCGTCGCTCCCTGCTCTGTTACCGGCGCAAATATGATGTCGTCGCCAAACATATATTGTTCGCCGAGCGTGTAGCATACCTCGTCGTCGGAATAATCAAAAAACATCGGGCGCATAACGGGATAACCCTTTTCGGACGCAATATCCATGTGCTTTTTTATATACGGTCTCAGCCGTTCGCGCAATAAAACCAAATCTCTTAAAATTTCAAAATTTTTCTCACCGAAACTCCATATCTCGTTGCCCGCGCCTGTTGGCTCAATCATGCCGCGCGTTCTGTCCTTTTCTCCCCTGTCGCCGTGAACGCGCATAACAGGGCAAAACACTCCGTACTGAAACCATCTTACAATAAGCTCTCTGAAATAATCCGAATGAATATCCGCGCCGTAAAATCCTCCTATATCCGTTGTCCACCACGGAATACCGCACATACTCATGTTAAGTCCCGATTTTATCTGCATTCTCAGGCTTTCAAAGGTTGACGGAATATCTCCCGACCACACAAGCGCGCCGAATTTCTGCGCTCCTGTATATGCCGAGCGCGTCAGCGTTATAATATCGCGTCTGCCAATACTTTTCATTCCGTCATAAACGAGCTTTGCGTAATAATACGGATAAAGCAGCCCGACCTCGTCAGCGTTTCCAATGCTCAAAATAAGATTGTCAAAATGCTCGGGGTGGATTTCAGGCTCCGCCTCATCAAACCACATCTCGTCAACACCGTTATCAATATAATTTTGTTTAAGCTTATCCCACACAAATTCGCGCGTTCTCGGATTTGTCGGGTCGATTTCCGCCTGCGGTCCGTAAAAATCAAACACCCTGTTTGAACCCGATTTTGTTTGTACAAGCATATTATTTTCGAGCATTTCTCTGTAGTTTTCACTTTTCTCGTTTATTGTCGGCCACATTGACGCAACAAGCTTCACTCCCATATTATGCAGCTCATCCGCCATTTCCTTTGGATTGCGCCAATATTTCGGGTCAAATTTATAATCGCCCTGCTCCGTCCAATGAAAATAATCCGCGACAATAACCGACAGCGGTATATTTAATTCCTTGTATTTCCGGGCAACCTCAAGCAGCTGCTCCTGCGTTTCATACCTGAGCTTGCTCTGCCAGAACCCGAGCGCCCATTCGGGCATTTCAGGCGCGTGTCCCGTTAAATCCGCAAGCGTTTCGCTTGTTTCCCGCGGATTTCCGCCGATTACTACGTAATCTATCTGTCTTGTGCTGTCGCTCGTCCAGCGCGTGCGGTTATTCGCAAGCTCGCATACGCCCGTAGACGGCAAATTCCACAGAAAACCGTAGCCGAGAGATGAATACACGTAAGGAATGGTGGTTTTTGTGTTCACATTGCGTATGTCAACGGTGCAGCCCTTTAAATCAAAACAGTCCGTCGGCTCATGTCCCATTCCGTAAAATTTCTCGTTTTCATTTGCATCAAATGTCACGCGGGCACGCCACAGACCGCTTTCCTTATTCCTGTAATTCCTTATTCTCGCGTCAAAGGTCATCTCACTTTGCTCGCGAAGTATTCTTTTATTCCGAATATAATACTCTACTCTGCCGTTATGATAGACCTTTGCTTTTATATCGCCGTTTTGTATTATTCCGCAGTCCTCCGTGATTTCGATTTGGGCGGGCAGCTTTTTCGGCATAAGAGTGAAATTTTGCTCAATAATATCCGCGTTCGGAGTTGACTGAAAGCGGATAGCGTTTGCCTCGCACGCCGACAAGCGGGCAATCTCTCCCTCGCGCATAAAATAAAGCATATTGTCCTGTTCATACATTCTCATAAATTAAATCTCCTATAAGTACAAAAAAATCGCTGCAATTTATCGGCAGCTTTGTTGTTTTAAATCATCGCAAGCAAAAATACGGCGCTTAACAATATCAGCAGAATATGCGACCAGAATACGGCTAAAATCACGCCAGTATTGCCCTGTTCCTCCTGCGTTTTCAGTATTTTTACGATTATAAGCGCCATTCCGCATACAATCGCGGGCAGGAAGAAAAATCCGAGCATTCCGCCGCCGAGGCTTGTATGCGCGACTATAAACCGCAGCACTATTATATAATACGCACCGCCGCATAGCAGCGCGAAAATCAGCCTCGGCGCGGTTTTTTTGAGTAAATCTATAATTTTATTATTCATTATTATTCCTCTTCGGGAGCGTCCCAATTGTGGTATACATCCTGAACGTCGTCATTATCTTCTAACATATCAAGCATTTTCTGCATCTGAACGGCTTGTTTTTCGTCTGTAATTTCGGTCATGGTCTGCGGAACCATGCTGACCTCGGCGGAGGAAAGCGTGTATTTTTCCGAAAGCGCGTCGCGCACCGCGCCCATATCCGCGGGGTCTGTCGTAATCTCAATTACGCCGTCGTCAATTTCAATATCCTCCGCTCCCGCTTCAAGCGCGTCCATTGTAATCTCTTCCTCGTCAATTTCGCCGTCCTCGTCCTCGATTATGATTACGCCCTTACGGTCGAACATAAACGAAACGCAGCCCGTCTGACCCATATTACCGCCGTTTTTATCAAACGCGTGGCGAATATCCGCCGCCGTTCTGTTTCTGTTATCGGTAAGCGTGTTGACAATTACCGCAACGCCGTTCGGACCATAGCCCTCGTATGTTATGCTCTCGTAATTATCCGACTCCGTGTCGCCCGACGCCTTTTTAATCGTTCTGTTAATGTTGTCATTCGGCATATTGTTCGAGCGCGCCTTCGCGATAACGTCCTTTAAGCTCGAATTGTTTTCGGGGTCGGGTCCTCCCGCCTTTACCGCAACGATAATTTCACGCGCAATTTTCGTGAAAATCTTCGCTCTCTGCGCGTCATTCGCGCCTTTTTTACGTTTAATCGTACTCCATTTTGAATGTCCTGACATATCTTATTTCTCCTTTTTCATATTCATATCTATGATATTTTAGCATAAATTGCCTGATTTTTCAAGATGTTTCGGGAATTTTTTTGACAAGGACATTTTATATATGAAATCACTTCGCGAATTTAATCTCTATATCACCTGCATTTGCGATAACGTCAAGCTTTTTCGCTCCCGCTGCCGTATTTTCGGAATTATACATATTGTTCGCTCCCGCGCGGGCGGTGCAGTTTATTGTATAATCCTCTTTTTTGCCGTCAATCAGACATTCGACATCACCGCAGCCGCTCTTAAACGCGATTTCGTCTGATTTTATCATCTCTGCCTCAATATCGCCGTAACGCGCGTCAGCCGTAATTTTTCCCGATACCTTATCAAGTTCAACGTCGCCGTAAGCGCTTATTATATCCGTATTTTGCGCCGACACTTCACTCATTTCAATGTCGCCGTAGCGCAAATCGCACGTTATATCGGAAAATTCGCACCGCTTAATTTCAATGTCGCCGCTGGCGGAATTGATGTCAAGGCTTCCCTTCAAATCAGAAATTTCTATGTCGCCGTAACGCAAATTCAAGACCGTTTCCGCGCTGAATTTTTCGGGAACGGTAATCACAACGTCGTAATACTGCGCGGTATGAAAATCAAAGCTTATATAATCATACCATTTTTTCCTTTTGTTTTTGAGCAGATTTCTTATTGTCAGCGTATTGTTTTGAGTGTCAAGCTCAATCCCGTTTTTCTCGTCCTCCACATAGCTTACGGTTATTTTATCCGCATTTCCGCGCTTTATTATCACGTCGTTCCAGTCCGACGCAATATCAAGCTTCGTTATTTTTTCCGTTATCTCCCTCGTGGATTTCTGCATATTGCTTATCGCCCGCGCGTCATATATCCGCAGGCACGCCGCCGAAACCGCCGTTCCCGCGATAACCAGAACTCCTGCCGCTATAAGTAACTTTTTATTCGGTTTCATCAAACCTCACTCCCCTTTCTGATAAACATTTCCTTTATTTTTCTTCCGCAAAATACCGTAAATTTTGCAAGCCCCTTTACAACCCATATCGAAATATAGAACATGAACACTGCCGCGCCAAGACTTGCAAGCGCGCTTCCGAACATAACACCCGACCTTAAAAATCCTCCGCCCGAGAACAGCATCACAAGCGACGCTATAAGCGCCGCCGCGCCGTATATTGCAAGCGCCGCGAACACTATAAACAGCGTCAGCGCAATCGCCCAAACGGTAAGATACAGTGAAAACAAAACCGAAAATACGGCGGTTAAAATCGGCAGCCATACTGGCGAACCGATTATAATCAGTATAATCACTCCCGCGCCTATTCTTCTGTTTTTCACGTTAGCCTTTACAAAGCTGCTTATCGGCGTTTCGTTTATCGCCTTTTCCGCAATGTCGTTT
This sequence comes from uncultured Lachnospiraceae bacterium, assembly GCA_964496015.1. Classification (GTDB taxonomy): domain Bacteria; phylum Bacillota; class Clostridia; order UBA1381; family UBA1381; genus JALEPO01. The sequence continues at coordinate 7,715 of CAZBXN010000034.1, forward strand.
ACATCGCCCATTCGGGCGATAACAATTTTCTCCTCCTCGCCCTCTTCAAGCGCATCGTCTATCATCTCACGGTAATAATCGAGCGTTTTTTCTCTGTCGGGCAGACCCGACAGGGCTCTGTTAAGCTCCGACAAAAATTCTTCCTTATTCATGATTAACCCCTCCTTTTATAAATTGGTACGCTTTCATTACGCTTTTCCATTCTTCAAGAAATTCCGCGATTTTAGCCTTGCCGACATCGGTTATATGGTAGTATTTTCTCAGCCTGCTGTTATGCTCGACCGAGTAAACCGTGATACAGCCCGAGCCTTCAAGGCGTTTTAAAATCGGGTACAGCGTGGACTCCGATATTTCAATATACGGCGAAATGTCCTTTATGATTTTGTAGCCATAGGAGTCCTCCGTGTCAATCGCCCTTAATACGCATACTTCAAGCAGTCCGCGTTTTAATTGTGCGTCCATTCATATCACTCCCTTCGCGTTATACTATACTACACATAGTATAATTTGTCAAGAGGTATTTTGAATTTTTTTGTAAATCGGCGAAAAAGATAAATTTTTTCTAAATTATCGCGCAATATACTTGAAAAACAAGCCATATTTTGCTATAATACTCACAGAAAACAGGTGAATTATATGGATATTGTATTAAAACAGTTAATCAAATTATCAAAGACTTCGCGTTTAAGACAAATGCGGAGATATACGCAGCACGGTAACACATCATGTCTTTTACACACCTTCGCGGTTGCATATTTCAGTGTGAAGCTTTCAAATTACCTTAACCTCGGCTGCAACAAGCGCGAGCTTGTGCGCGGGGCGCTGCTTCACGATTATTTTCTGTACGACTGGCACGACGGCTTAAAGGAACGCCGTATTCACGGCTTCACGCACCCCGCGGCGGCGTTAAAGAACGCGGAATGTGATTTCAAGCTCACGCGGCTTGAAAGGGACATTATAATAAAGCATATGTTTCCGCTGACGGTCATACCGCCGTCCTACAGGGAAAGCTGGGTTGTGTGCTTTGTTGACAAGGCATGCTCGCTGTACGAAACACTGACGAGAAATCCGTATCCGACGCTTCGGTTTGCGTTAAAAACCAACAATATATGATAAGGGGGACTAAACATGAAATACAATATTTGCTGTTATTTTTTGTGCTTTGCTTTTTTCAGCTTTGTCGGCTGGGCTTATGAATCCTTATTTTATACGTTACAGCAGAAAAAGCTCGTAAACAGCGGGTTTTTGAACGGCTGCTGGTGCCCGATTTACGGCATAGGCGCGTTTATTGATTTAATAATACTTCATAGCATACAAAGCCCGCTTAAGCTGTTTTTTGCGGGAATGGTTCTGACGTGTTCGCTTGAATACTTTGTATCATGGCTGCTTGAAAAGCTGTTTTCAAGACGCTGGTGGGATTACACGGACTGGCCCCTCAACATCAGGGGACGGATTTGTCTGCTCGGCGGAATAGCGTTCGGAACGCTTTCGGTGCTTCTTATAAAATACATCGCGCCGTTTATTACGCGCCTTGTGTTTTCGTTAAATCCCAAAACAGTGGCAATGGTTACGGTATTCGTTGCCGCGGCTATGGTATTCGATTTAATTCTGACCGTCAAAAATATGGATAAGTCGGATGAAAAGCTATGGTACGTGCGCGCGCAGAGAAAGAGATATTAGAAAAATTTTGTTGATTATTCCCAAAAAATGTGATATACTGTTTATATAATTACAGAAAGGTTACGGTATATTTTATGAGTTCATATGAAAGTGTATTTTATCAGAAATATACTATCTGTTTGTGCGGAGCGCAGTTTGAGAACGACGGCAAGACAGAACACAGGATTTTAAAGGTCGGAAAATGGACGGAGCATATTAAAAAGCTCGGCGCGGACGCGATTTATTTTTCGCCCGTATTTGAGTCGGACACGCATGGCTACAACACGCGCGACTACAAAAAAATCGACTGCCGTTTAGGAACAAACGACGATTTCAAAGAGGTTTGCGAGAACCTGCACAAGAACGGAATAAAAATTGTGCTTGACGGCGTATTTAACCATGTCGGACGCGGCTTTTGGGCATTTCAGGACGTTCTCGAAAACCGTGAAAACTCGCGTTACCGCGATTGGTTTCACATTGATTTCGGCGGCAATTCGCACTATAACGACGGTCTTTGGTATGAAGGCTGGGAGGGCAACTACGACCTCGTAAAGCTGAATTTACGCAATGAGGAGGTCGTAAATCATATATTTGACGCGGTGAAATTCTGGATTGACGAGTTTGACATTGACGGCTTGCGCCTTGATGTGGCGTACTGCCTTGACAGGGGCTTTCTAAAGCGTCTGCGTCAATTTACGGACGGCTTAAAGCCCGATTTTCTGCTGCTGGGCGAGCTTCTGCACGGCGACTATAATCAATTTGTCAATGATGAAATGCTCCACAGCTGTACTAATTACGAGTGCTATAAGGGCGTATATTCAAGCTTTAACAGCATGAACATGTTTGAAATAGTCCATTCCCTGCTCCGACAGTTCGGACCTGAGAACTGGACGCTTTACAGAGGAAAGCACCTTTTGAGCTTTGTTGACAACCACGACGTAACGCGGATTGCGAGCAATCTGCAAAATCCTGCGCATCTTCCGCTTGTCTACGCCATGATTTTTGGCATGCCCGGAATACCGTGCGTGTATTACGGCAGCGAATGGGGCGCGAAAGCCGATAAAAGCGAGGGCGACCCCGCGCTTCGGGCGTGCTTTGACGAGCCTGTCGAAAACGATTTGACCGAATGGATAGGAAAGCTCGCAGAGGCTCATAAAAACAGCGACGCCCTTTGTAACGGCGACTTTAAATCAATCGTCCTGCAAAACAAGCACTGCATATTTGAGCGCAAAACCGACACGGAACGCGTGCTTGTCGCGATAAACGCCGACAGTGAGCCAGTCACGGCGCATTTTGACGCGGGCTGCGGCACGGCGGTTGATTTGATTACGGGAAAAGCGCATGATTTCGGAGGCGGAAGCCTTCTTCCTCCCTACAGCGCGTTTTTTTGGAAAATGGAAAAATAAAATAATATGAGGAGGCGACCATTATGAAGCTAAAAAAGTTCATCTGTTCCGTTCTCGCCGCGTCAAGCGTTTTTTCGCTTGCTTCCTGCGCTCCGTCCGACAATGACAACAGCGCGGAAAACGACTTGTCGGGCGCGTATGTTTTTGTTGCAAAGGATATACAAAATCCGTATATGCTCAAGGTCTACGAAGGCTTTTTCAAGGCGTGCAGCGAAAACGACATGAAAGCCGCATATCTCGGTCCGAACTCGCCGAGCGTTCAGCAGCAAGCCGACATTATAAACAGCCTTATTGATAAAAAGGCTACGGGCATTGCCGTTGCCGCAAACGACGCGAACGCGCTTGAAGAACCGCTCAAAAGGGCAATGGACGAGGGAATCAAGGTTATTTCGCTCGACAGCTCCGTAAACAAGAACTCGCGGCAGACGCATATTGAGCCCGCCGACCCTGCGCAAATCGGACAAACACTTGTTCAGACGGCGAACGAGCTTGTAAACGGCAGCGGAAATATCGCGGTACTTTCCTCGACGCGTCTTGCCACAAATCAAAACCTATGGATACGCTATATGGAAAAGGAAATAAGCGACCACCCCGAAAAATACGCAAAAACCCCGATTGTCAAGACCGTCTACGGCGACGACGACCCGCAGAAATCAGAAACCGAGGTTCGCGCGCTTTTAAACGACTCCTCAATCGATGTAATCATCACTCCGACCACCGTCGGTTCAGAGGCGGCGGCAAAAGTCATGCGCGAAACAAAATCACGCGTAAAGCTTACGGGACTCGGTCTGCCGTCAAAAATGGCAACGTATATACTCGACGACACCTGCAAGAAAATGTATTTGTGGGACCCGCGCAATGTGGGCTATCTCGCGGGCTATACGCTGAAAGCATTGGCGGACGGCTCGGTTACGGGCACGGTCGGCGACACCTTTACCGCGGGCGAGCTCGGAGAAAAAACGGTGACAGCCGATAAGGAAGGCGGCACAGAGGTTATCCTCGGCGCGCCGATTACGTTTGATTTGTCAAATATAGACGAATGGCAGGATAAATTTTAATACACGGGCACAAGGGTTTCCTTGTGCTTTTAGTGTTTTAAGAGAGGATTGATTTTTTGTTATGGTAAATAATAAAAAGTTTTTATTGATACCTTTTCTGTTGTTTTATATATTACTTTTTAATTCCGCCTTTTTTGTGTAATCGTGAACAATACCGTCATATTGATTTATCAGCTTTTCACCGTTTCGGTATGCGGCTGCGGCAACGGCAGATTTGCCTTTGCCCCTGCTGATTATTTTTATACTGCAATGATAGATTGCTATATAAATCACTCCTTTCGGACAACAAAAAAGAGCAATCGTTTTTGATTGCTCTGAATATGATAAATAGGAATTTGTGCTATTTTAAGATATGTTTATCAATTTTTTTACTGCTTCATCTTTTGACGATACAAAAAATACATCTTTTCCGTTGTTGCTTTCATAGATAAAGTCTTTTAACGGTTTACTTGTGTATCTTGAATAATCTCCATAGATAGCTATTTTTACATCATAATTTATATACTTTTGTAAAATCTCACCTGCAAGACCTGTGCTTAAAATAAAGAAATCTTCTGCGATAACCTTTTTATCAATTATAATTTTATTAGTGTTAATATCGTATTTGACAGACATTGCCACATCTAATGCCGACTGCACATCTGTAATGATTTTTTCATTCCCAGTTACCAATGCAAGTATTTTGTTATCCTGTTCAATTTTTTCTATTGCCATTTTGTCAACTCCTAATTCAATACTTGCGCAAATTCCAATTTATCTATGAAATTATCATATCATATATTATCCATAAATTCAATATCAGATAAATTACACTTGTATTTTTAGTGTCAAGTTCATCTTGACACTAAAAATCAAGTACGCAAAAGAGGTGCTTTTCCCTGCGATACAAACAATTTTTTGTTTGTATATGCCCTATGCAAGAGCCTACGGAGTACGCAACGCACCTGTTAAGGTGTATAAGTGCGCCCTTGTCGGTGGTTAGCTGTTCAATCTGTTGTTTTGTAGATTGTATTTCATCATCAATATTTTTCATAAAATCCGTCTTTTCATAAAATTTTGAGTAAAGAAAAAGAGTAATCGTTTTTATGGTTACTCTCAATCCGTTATATCGCGTATTACAGGAATAACAGCCTTGTAAAAGTCGAAGCTCCAAGTATAGTAAATATGTCGGCATTGCTCAAAATTGACGAAGCGTTAAAGGACTGCGAAATTAAAGTGTTTGTCTGGGATAAGTCCATGAAACCGCTTATGAAAGCGCAGGAAACAAAATTTAATTATAACTAAATATCGCCGTTTAATCATCATATTCCTTTTAAAATCTTCATAG
>CAZBXN010000035.1:0-12908 GCA_964496015.1 uncultured Lachnospiraceae bacterium
ACTGACACTGCGGGTATGAACCGCATGCTCTAGCCAACTGAGCTATACCGCCATAGAACATTTAACATTATACAAGATATGGAGTTATTTGTCAAGAGTTTTTTTATCATTTTAAACAATTTATATATATTTTCCATTATATGGAATATTTTTCCAATTAGTTTCATAAACATATACTATACAAAAATACGCCGAAAAAAGGACAGATGTTTATGAAATCACAGGCAATAAAAAATGACAAGCTTATCGCGGTAACGATGTACAGACGCCGTGAAAAAATGAAAAAACTTAAATCCCAGCTTGCAACCTTCTTTTTCTGCATATCGGTAGGCTGCGCGGCGCTGTTTCTTACAATATCTTCAATGAAATTTTAGTACATAAAAACAGCTCAATAACAAAAATACACAGAATATCAGCCGTCCGCTATTATCTTTTATGGATTTTGCTTATTGATTTTTAAGCACAAAAAGAGTAAAATATAGCTTGTTTGAAAAGAAACGGGCAACCTAAAAATAAATTTTTTCTAAAATTTTTCATAAATGTATTGCTATTTTTGCAAATAAATAGTAAAATAAAGTTATCTTTCTTTTACTTTTTATGATATGAATTGGGAAGGATTTACAGAGGGGAATATAAATGATTATAGAAACGGTTAAAAATGTTGATATGATTATCGGCGTGATAATGATTGCGCTGTACTTCTATCAGCTTATATATTTTTTGATACCATTTGTAAAAAAGGATAAACCGCATAAAGAAACGAAATTTCATAAATTTGCGGTGCTTATATCGGCAAGAAACGAAGAAAATGTTATTGCGACACTTGTGGACTCCATTCATCATCAGGATTATCCGCAGGAATTGATTGACATTTATGTTGTGGCGGATAATTGTGACGATAAGACGGCAGAGGCGGCTGAAAAAGCCGGAGCAATTGTATTTGTCAGAAACGATAAAACCAAGCTCGGTAAGGGATATGCGCTTGATTATGCATTAAACCGCATATTCAGTGAAAACGGCGAGGATTTTTATGATGGTTTTTTTGTGTTTGACGCAGATAATATTCTTGACACGAATTATATAAGTGCAATGAACCGCACTTTTTCCGATGGGCACAGAATTATTACAAGCTACAGAAATTCAACGAATTACGGTACAAATTGGATAACTGCAGGCTATGCGCTCTGGTATATAAGAGAGTCGAAGTTCCTCAATTATCCCCGTATGCTTTTAGGCTCGGGCTGCGCAATTTCCGGAACGGGCTTCCTTGTGCACCGAGATGTTATCAAGCGTATCGGCGGCTGGAAATACTTCCTGCTTACCGAGGATATAGAATTTTCAATCGCAAACGCGATAGCGGGCGAAAAAATAGCTTATTGCCATGACGCCATACTTTATGATGAGCAGCCGCAGACCTTTAAGCAGTCGTGGACGCAGCGTCTGCGTTGGGCGCGTGGCTTTTTGCAGGTATTCAAGCACTACGGAAAGGATTTGATTAAGTCCACGGTTAAGCGCAGAAGCGGCACATGCTATGATATGACGATAACCATTATTCCAGCCTTATTCCTTACATTGCTTATAGTGATTGTAAACGCGGCGGCGATTGTCGTTGGAATATGCACAGGCGAGGAATGGCAGACGCTTGCGATAACGCTTCTTCAGTGGCTTATGGGCGGCTATCTTATGCTGTTTGCTATGGGATTTATGACGCTTATTACAGAGAAGAAGCGTATTCATACAAGTACGGCTAAAAAAATAAAATACCTTTTTACGTTCCCGATATTCCAGTTTACATACGCGCCGATTTCGATAGCAGCGTTGTTTAAAAAGGTTACATGGGAACCGACAAGGCATCACGGACCGTCCGTGAGCGCGGCAAAAATTGAAAAGAACAAGGAAAATGCGGCGGAAAAATCCGACGATGATAACGCGGGCGAAGCAGATATGGCACAGCCGAGCATATCGTAAAATCCGTATTAAACAGGGTACTGCAAGTCAGTACCTTTTTTATTTTAAGAATTTCAAAATAGTGCTTGCAAATTTAACCAAAATCATATATAATATTATTATCAATTTTATTAAAAATCCCAAAAAGGAGAGAAAACAATGTATGATGTAAAAAAAGGCTATGAACTGGCAAAGGAATACTACGCTCAATACGGCATTGACGTGGATAAGATGATTGAAATATGTGACAAAACCCCTATTTCAATGCACTGCTGGCAGGGCGACGACGTTATCGGATTCGAGAAAAAGGAAGGCGGCTTGACGGGCGGTATTCAGACGACGGGAAATTATCCGGGCAAGGCGAGAAATCCCGAGGAATTGAGAGCCGATATTGAAAAGGCTATGTCCTTTATCCCCGGCGAGCTGAAGGTAAATCTTCACGCGAATTACTTAGAGGCGGACACGTTCGTTGACAGAAACGAAATTGAGCCGAAGCATTTTGAAAAATGGGTTGACTGGGCAGTTAAAAAGGGTATCGGTCTTGATTTTAACCCGACATATTTCTCGCACCCCAAAAGCGAGAAGGCGACGCTTTCCTCGTCTGACGAAAATATCAGAAAGTTCTGGGTTGAGCATGGCATAAGAGTTCGCAAAATCGGCGGATATTTTGCCGAAAAGACGGGAAAAACCTGCGTTATCAACCACTGGACGCCTGACGGCGACAAGGAATTTCCGATTGACACATTAACGCCGAGAAAGCAGCTTAAAAAGTCGTATGACGAGATTTTTGAGGCTACAAAGGACGTTAAAAACGTAATGGACGGTATTGAGTCCAAGGTATTCGGTATCGGCGCGGAGAGCTTTACAGCTGGCTCGCACGAGTTCTGCATGGGCTATGTTATGAAAGCGAACAGCGACCACATTATTATGACGCTTGACACAGGTCATTATCACCCGACAGAGGTCGTTTCGGCAAAGCTCGGCGCGGTTTACGCGTTCTCCGACCATGTGCTTCTCCATGTTTCGCGCCCCATAAGATGGGACAGCGACCATGTTGTTGCGTTTGACGACGAAACAAAGTCGATTATGGAAGAGCTTGTACGTCTCGGAAAATTACAGGACACATATATTGCGACAGACTTCTTTGACGCGTCAATCAACAGAATTGCCGCATGGGTAATCGGACTCCGCGACACAAGAAAAGCTATGCTGTACGCGCTTTTGCAGCCGACAGAGGAAATGAAGAAGCTTGAAGCGGCGGGCGATGTTTCGGGCAGACTTGCTTATACTCAGGAATTTAAAGCGGCTCCGTTTAATCTCGTTTGGGATTATTACTGCGCAAAGACGAACAAAGGCGTAGGTTTGGAATGGCTTGACGAGGTACGCAAGTACGAAAAGGAGGTTCTCTCAAAGAGAGACTGATTACCAAAAAGCAGACAAATTTATAACTTTCAGTGATAATTTACCAAAACGGTTGTAAATTTAGAATAAAGTGGTATAATATAGGTGTGTTAAAAATTTAACACACCTATATTTAATTTTCAGGAGGTTTTTAAAATGGGAAGATTTACATTACCGAGAGACTTGTACTTTGGCAAGGACGCGCTGGAAAACCTTAAAACCCTTACGGGTAAAAAGGCTATTGTCGTTTCAGGCGGCAGCTCAATGAGAAAGGGAGGTTTTCTTGACAAGGTAGAGCAATATTTGAAAGAAGCGGGCATGGAGGTTAAATTCTTTGAGGGAGTTGAGCCTGACCCGTCAGTTGAAACCGTTATGAAGGGCGCGGCGGTTATGAAGGAATTTGAGCCTGATTGGATTGTTTCAATCGGCGGCGGCTCGCCGATTGACGCGGCAAAGGCTATGTGGGCATTTTACGAGTATCCCGACGTAACGTTTGAGGATTTAATCGTGCCGTTCAATTTCCCGAAGCTCAGAACAAAGGCTAAGTTCTGCGCTATTCCGTCAACCTCGGGTACTGCTACGGAGGTTACGGCATTTTCGGTTATAACCGATTATTCAAAGGGTATCAAATATCCGCTTGCAGACTTTGAGATTACGCCCGACGTTGCTATCGTTGACCCCGCGCTTGTACAAAGCCTGCCCGTTAAACAGGTTGCATACACGGGTATGGACGCTTTAACTCACGCTATCGAGGCGTATGTATCAACTCTTAACAGCCCGTTTACAGACCCTCTTGCAATAAAAGCGATAGAAATGGTGCTCGATTATCTTCCGCAATCGTATCTCGGCGATATGGACGCGAGAGAACAGATGCACTACGCGCAGTGTCTTGCAGGTCAGGCGTTCTCGAACGCGTCGCTCGGCATAGTTCACTCAATGGCGCACAAGACGGGCGCGGCATTCTCAACGGGTCATATTCCTCACGGCTGCGCAAACGCTATATATCTGCCGTATGTAATTAAGTTCAACGCTCATAATCCCGAGGCTATGAGAAGATACGCCGATATTGCAAGACGCGCAGGACTCGGCGGAACGTCGGAAAAAGCGCAGGTTAACGCTTTAATCGCGAAGATTGAAGAATTTAACCGTGCTATGAATATTCCAAAGACTATTCAGGAATTCGGCGTTAAGGAAGACGAGTTCTTGGAGAAGCTTGACAATATCGCAAAGAACGCCGTAGGCGACGCCTGCACGGCTACAAACCCGAGAGAAATTACTCCCGAGCAGATGGCACGGCTGTTTAAATGCACCTTCTACGGTACGGAAGTTGATTTTTAATCAAACGCACAAAAAAGGAACTGCGGCGCAGTTCCTTTTTTCGTGTTAAATTTTAATTCTCACCCATTTACCCGCTTTAAATCTGATTGCGGCGAAGAAATACCGTCCGAGCTGGTCGCCGAGAACGCCGAGCCATATGCCGATAATACCGAAGCCGAGGGTATAGCCGAATAAGTACGAAACGGCGGTTCTGATTATCGTAACGCAGATTGTGGACGCGACAGCCGTGTAAAGCGTGTCGCCCGCGCCGCGCAGACAGCCCATGTATATAACCTGCCGTATCTGGAACAGCACGGTTATAATTATTACATACATAATATGTATGCCGATATTTACAATGTCCGCTTCCCTGAAGAACAGGTTCATGAGAAGCTTCGCGCCGAAGAAATATATTATCGCGAGCGCGATGGAAATTATTCCGCCTATCATCTGGCACGCGCGCCCGTATTCCTTTGCCTTTTCGGGCTTCTCCTCGCCGAGACTTCTGCCTATAAGCGCGACCGCAGCCGCCTGTAAGCCGTCGCCGAACGAGAACGAAAGCCCCATGATGTTCATGCCGACCTGATGCGCAGCCATTGCCGCGTTGCCCTGGTCTGCCGCCATGATAGCTGTCATCATAAAGCCGATACGCATAAGCACTTGTTCAAAAAATACGCTGTAGCCTATGCGGACAATGTTTTTTAATTCCCGTATGGACGGCGCGATTTTTTCCCTGATTATGTACGGAATACTTACGAATATGTCGGGCTTCATAATCGAGATAAAGCTCATTATGCTCGCGACAACCGTACCGAGCACCGTCGCGATTGCCGCGCCCGCAATTCCGAGCGCGGGGAACCCGCAGTGACCGTTAATCAGCAGATAGTTAAATATAATATTTATTGTGTTCGAGGTGATATTTGTGCGCATGGTGATTTTGGTATTTCCCGCGCCTCTCTGAGCCGAATTTATCGCCATTTGCACGCAGTTAAAAATCGTAAAGCCCATGATAATTCGGTAATACAGCACGGCGTCGTCATGCGTTTCAGGCGTCGAGCCGCATAAATCCATAATTTGCGGAGCGAAAAATGCCAGAGCCGCGCCTAAAATTACGGATAACGCTATAACAAGCATAAGCGCCGTGGCAAGCATGGAATTTGCCTCTTTCCGCCTCTTTTCGCCCAAACGTCTTGCAACGAGCGCGGAAATCGACACATTGAGCGCGATAAAAACAGCCAAGCCCAAAAATTTTGGCTGCATTGTAATTCCCACGGCAGCGACGGCGTTCGCGCCGAGCGAGCTTACCATAAGAGAGTCCACCAATCCCGCAAACGCGGCAAAAAAGGACTCAATCATTGCGGGAACCGCCATATTAAGCGCCGTATGTATTGTATTTTTACTGTATTTCATTGTTTTTTCAGCTCCTTGAATATATTGTACCATATTTTTCGGAAACGAAATACACAAAAATTAGGCTGATTTAACTTTTTAATTGTGTATTTTGCGTAAATTATTGCAATTAAATCGTTTTTGTTATATAATTATGATAAAGATACGAGGTGATTTGCTTGAGCAAGAAAAAACAGCTCTATATAAATATAGCCGCAAGTTTTGTCGCGCTGTTTGTGTCAGCCGCGATAAATTTCTTCCTTACGCCGTATATTGTCGAAAATGTCGGCAAGGAAGCGAACGGCTTTATTCTCATGTCAAATACCTTTTTGTCGTATTTTTCGGTTATAACGGTCGCGCTTAACTGCATGTCGAGCCGTTTTATTTCCGTGTCGTATTTCAGAGGCAAGCCCGAGGAGGCGAGCGGATATTTCAGCTCGACTTTTTTCTCAAACCTGATTTTAAGCGCTGTGTTCCTGCCGATATTCGCCGTGGTTGTGTTAAATCTTCAGCGCTTTGTGAATATAAGCCCCGAAATTGTGCTTGACGTTAAATTTCTGCTCGGGTTTACTTGTATAAACTTCCTCGTGGGAATACTGACGACAAATTTAAGCGTGTCGTATTACATAAAAAATAAGCTTTACATATCTTCGCTTATAAATATAGCGGGCTATCTGCTCCGCGCCGTGCTGCTTCTCGGACTGTTTAAAAATTTCCGTCCCTATGTTGCGTATACGGCAATAGTAATGCTTATTGTGACGATTTTCACGCAGCTTTGCAACATACACTTTAAAAACAAGCTGATACCCGATTTAAAAATCGGCGTGAAGCATTTCAGCCTTGCGAAGGTAAAGCAGCTTATATTTTCGGGAATATGGAACAGCGTTTCAAGGCTTGGGCTTATTTTGTCCGAGGGGCTTGATTTGCTTATCTCGAATTTGCTGATAGGCAGCGAGGCAATGGGCGTGCTTGCAATCGCAAAAACCATTCCGAATATGATAAGTAATATTTTAAACAGCATGATAGGCACATTTTTGCCGAATCTTACCGAGCTTTACGCGCGCGACAATATTCCCGAAATGGTAAAGGAAATAAAATATTCCATGAATGTAATCGGGCTTATAATAAATATCCCGATAGGCATTTTAATCGGTATGGGCGGAAATATTTTTTCGCTGTGGCTGCCCGGGCAAAACGCGTCGTACATACATCTTCTGGCAGTGCTTACGGTCATACCGTGGGCGATAATAGGGCAGGCTACAATTATCGGCAATGTGTTTACCATAATAAACAAAATAAAAATAAGCTCGCTTCTTGTATCGGTAACGGGACTTTTAAACGTGTTTGTCGTGTTTATCATGCTTAAAACAACGCAGCTGGGCTTGGTCGCGGTCGCGGGAGTAAGTTCGGTTATGATAATGCTCAGAGAGCTTCTGTATACCGTGCCCTACGGCGCGATTTATTTGGGCTGCGGACGGTTTACATTTTTCAGAGAGGTAATAAATTCCATTGTATCCGTTGCCGCAATAAGCGCGATTTCCATGATTGTAAAGCGGTCAATGCCGTGGCTTTCGTGGAAATATCTGATACTTGCGGTCGCAATAACGGCAGTTCTCGGATTTATTTTCAACTTCCTGTTTATCTTAAATAAGGAAACACGCGCGCTGCTTGCGAAAACGATAAAGGAAAAAATCAGCCGTAAATAGGCATGGACTGCAATATAAAATACATAAATAAGTAATATTTGAAAAATTTTTAATTTTTTTCTGAAAACTACTTGTAATTTTTTTAATATTGTGCTATACTAATGATGTGGATAATTAAACCAAAATCAAATCAACCCTTTTATCCTATATAGCTTTGTGCTGAGTAAAAAAGCATCGTTCCCGGATGCTTTTTTTCTTTTGTTTATTTATTGAATAATACCACCGTTTCGACATGGCTTGTTCTCGGGAACATATCGAACGCTTCGGCGGCGGATATTTCATAGCCGTTTTCTGCCAAAAACCGCGCGTCCCTCGCGAGCGTGGCAGGATTGCAGGATACATACACGATTTTTTTCGGATTTGCCGTTACTGCCGCGCCGAGCGTTTTCTTATCGCTGCCGCTTCGGGGCGGGTCAAGAATGACAATATCGGGCTTTTCGCCGTTTTTTATAAGCGCAGGGACGATATTTTCCGCTTTTCCCGCATAAAAATACGCGTTTTTTATGTTGTTTCCGCGGGCGTTCTTCTTCGCGTCCTCTATCGCGCGGCTGACGACTTCCACGCCGATTACTTTTCCCGCGCGCTTCGCGGCGCAAAGCGAAATTGTGCCCGCTCCGCAGTAAATATCAAGTACCGTGTCATTTGCTTTAATATCCGCAAATTCAAGCGCCTTATTATACAGCTTTTCGGTCTGCGCGGGGTTTACCTGAAAAAAGCTTTCGGGCGATATTTCAAATTTAATACCGCATAGCGTTTCGTCAATCGTATTTTTCCCGAAAAGCGTTGTATATTTACTGCCTATGTTTAAAATTATGCTTTTTACATTAAGTCCCGCGAGCTTGACGGCGAGTATATCCGTATTTTGAAGCTCTCCGTCTGCGGATATGACAAGCATAATTTCACCCGTGGAAAAGGCTTTTCTGACAAAAACGCTCTGAATTTTATCCGTTCCGCTTTCTCTGATATATTCCTCAACAGCCTGAATTATCGCCTTATTTTCGCTGATTCCTATCAGACAGTCGCAAACTTTAATCAACTCATGGCTTTTCGGCGCGTAAAATCCGAGCCTGCCGTTTTCGGCGTGAAAAACCGTTTTGTTCCTGTACCGTTCGGGCTTGTCCATGCCCGTAATACCCGACAGCGAAAAATCCGCAAAGCCGCCTATTCTTTGCATGGCGTTTTCGACTGCTTCGCGTTTTGCGCGAAGCTCCGCGTCATATGTCATATGGCGCATGACGCAGCCTCCGCATTGCCCGTAAACGGGGCAGTCGGGAGTTATTCTGTCTTGCGACGGGGAAAGCACGTCCGTTATGCTTGCGCGCAGAAAACGCGGCTTTTCCGTTTCTATGCGTATTTTTACCGTATCGCCCGTGACGGTGTACGGCACAAACACAACGCGTCCGTCTACGCGTCCGACGCCGCTTCCGTCGGAGGATATTGACAATATGTCCGTGATATATTCCATTTTACAGCCCTTCCAAAAGTGTCGGTTTTTTAAACATTATACAGTAAAACGGATAATATTGCAAGCCAAACTATTGACAATTTATGGATTTACTTATATAATTATATATATTTCACTGCAAACAGACTTTTTCGGACTGTGTCAGCCTGAAAGAAGTCTTTTTGATTTAGGAGGTCACTATGTCTGAGCTTCATGAATATTTGGATTCCTTTCCGGAGATTTTGTATGTAACGGATATGGAAACACACAATATCCTCTATATGAATAACGCGGGAAAAAAAGTTTTCTGCTCTGACGGGAAAAAGAAATGTTACGAAATTATACGCGATTTGAACGAGCCTTGTGAAACATGCTGTGTTACCGCGTCAAATAAGGACGAATGGCAGACGTGGGAAGCGGAGAAATCGGGGCGCTTGTACGGTTTCCGAAGCAGAGCCGTAACATGGGACGGAAAAGACGCAATTCTTTGCATTGCCATTGATATAACGAACATGGCAAAGCTCAACAGAGAAATTACGCTCCATCACCGCATAGAGGACTTTACTTTCCAGTGTATTGCGGAAATGCACAGAGAACAGCCGTATGAGCAGATGTTTAATAATCTTCTGATGATGATAGGGAAGTTTCTTGATGCGGACAGGGTTTATATTTATATATGCGGCGGTTCGGGTTTCAGCAGGAACTATGAATGGTGCAATCCGAATTTGGGACTTCCTGCAAATTCCTTTAAAGATATAACGTCAAAAATATTACAGGGGCAAATGCCGCATTTTCATGAGCAGTGCATTGTAATAAGGGATACGGAGGAGCTTAGAGGCTTGTATGACCATGCGTATGAGCTTTTTAAGGCGAAGAACACGCATAGTCAGATTACCATGCCGATTATTTATAAGAGAGAAGTTATCGGTATTATAGGCGTGGATAATCCGCCTTCGGAAAAGCTCGACAACATAGACTTGTTCTTTACGACAATAAGCTATTTTATCGCGTCTGTTCTTTCAAAGGAAAGAAATGAGCAGTACCTGAAAAGAATAGGCTATATTGATACGCTGACAAAGCTTTACAACAGAAATAAATATATAGAAGACATTTCCGCGCTGGCAGAAAAGCCGCAAAAAAATCTCGGGGTTTTGTATGTCGATTTAAACGGTCTGAAAGAGATAAACGACAAATACGGTCACGCGGCGGGCGATATTGCGTTATGCGAGATTTCCGAGCTTATACGGCGCGCGTTCGGGGAAAGCCGTTCCTACCGTGTCGGCGGCGACGAATTTGTCGCGGTTTGTCCCGAATGCAACAAAGAGGATTTCTTCGAGAGCGTTGATTTTTTGCGTGCCAGCATAAATAATTCCGAATATTCCGCGTCCGTCGGCTATAAATTTTCCTCCGATAAGGCGGATATAAATTTGATAATCAAAGAAGCGGACGAGATGATGTATCAGGACAAAAAACACTTCTACAGACATCAGAAGCAAACCTCGCGCTACAGACATATGAATGATTTGATGTCTATGTTTTCAACCCCTGAGCAGATAAACGAGTTTATCAGCAATGACAGATTTTTTGTTTTGTTCCAGCCGCGCTTTGACTCCGAAAACAAGGAGTTCTGCGCGTCGGAGGCGCTGGTAAGATATATAGACGAGAGCGGAACGACAATATCGCCGATGGATTTCATTCCCGAGATGGAATTTAACGATATTATAAATATCATTGACATGTATGTATTCCGCCATGTTCTGGAGTCGCTTGAAGAGTGGATAAAACATGGTAAAAAGGTAAAGCCCGTGTCTATAAACATTTCACAGAAAACAATGCTTACGCCGTCGTTTATAAAGGATTTCATGAAAATATGGGAGAAATACAAGGTTCCCAAAAATCTTATCCAGATTGAAATTTCCGAGGACAGAGACAAGGGCGGAATTGATGAAATTATACCTGTCTTGTCTGAATTAAAAAATGAAGGCTTTGAAATTGCGGTGGATAACTTCGGTTACAAATATGCGGATTTATATTTATTTGCCGACTTTAAATTTGATTTGTTAAAGCTTGATAAAGACCTTGTGCGGAAAATAGAAGCTGACGATAAGACGCGCAGGCTTTTCTCCTCGCTTGCGTATATATGCCATTCGGACAATGTGCGTATTGTCGCGGAGGGTGTGGAAAATGAGTACAGCATGAATATTTTGCGCGAGCTGGGTTGCGACGAGGTGCAGGGCTATTTGTTTGACGGTCCGCTGTTACATAAACAACTCGAGGAAAAATATCTTTAAAATTATGGAAAAAACGCCGTAAAAATCCAAAAAAGTATTGACTTGACGGCGAAATGTGATATAATTAGTATTGTATTGAGGAGTGACCCGAAGCAAAGGTTTTGGCTCAACAGACGATTTAAAATTGTTAAAAAAGGAGCGGAAGTTCTTTTAAATATTTGTTTTTTAAGGAGGAAAAAATTATGGCAAAGTATGTATGTCCCGTATGCGGATATGTTTATGAAGGAGACAATCCGCCGGAGAAATGCCCGCAGTGCGGAGTTCCCGGCTCAAAGTTTACAGTAATGCAGGAGGGCAATCTTAATTTTGTATGCGAGCACGTTATCGGCGTAGGCGCAAAGGATAAGGTTGAGCCCGATGTTTACGAGGGTTTAAAGGCTAACTTCGAGGGCGAGTGCACAGAGGTTGGTATGTATATCGCTATGAGCCGTCAGGCAATCCGCGAGGGCTATCCCGAAATCGGCGAGTTCTATATGAGAGCCGCTTTGGAGGAGGCTGAACACGCTGCGAAGTTCGCTGAGCTTTTGGGCGAGGTTGTAACGCCGTCAACAAAGAAGAATTTGCAGCTTAGAGCTGAAGCTGAGTGCGGCGCAACGGCAGGTAAGCTTGAATTAGCTAAGAGAGCTAAAGAGCTTAACTACGACGCTATCCATGACACAGTTCATGAAATGGCAAAGGACGAGGCAAGACACGGAAAAGGCTTTGTGGGTATGTTATAGAGATATTTTGGTTAATTGTAAGGCTGCTGCATTTGCGGCAGCCTTAACTATACAACACCGAAAGGAGAAAGAAAATGTTAGACAAGAAAGTAATTGATTTATTGAACGACCAGATTAACAAGGAGTTGTACAGTGCGTATCTGTACCTTGACATGGCGAACTTCTATATTGACAACGACTTGGACGGCTTTGGAAACTGGTACAATATTCAGGCGCAGGAGGAGCGTGACCATGCGATGCTGATAGTTAAATATTTGCAGAACAACGGCATTAAAGTTACGCTCGAAGCTATTGCAAAGCCCGACAAGGTATTCAAGAAGCTTATTGACCCGTTAAAGGCGGGAGCGGAGCATGAAAGATATGTTACGGATTTAATTCATAACATTTATGACGCGGCTTACAGTAAAAAGGACTTCCGTACAATGCAGTTCCTCGATTGGTTCGTAAAGGAACAGGGTGAGGAGGAAACAAATGCCGACGCCATGGTTAAGAAGTTCGAGATGTTCGGCGACGACCCCAAGAGCCTGTATTTGTTAAATCAGGAGCTTGCCGCGCGCGTATATTCCGTGCCGAGCCTGACGCTTTGATTAACAGAAAAAATAAAAAATCCGCCGATTGGCGGACACTGTTAAGACAGTAAAGTAGATTGTCTGTCAAGCAGGATTAAAAAAAGCAAATCGCTCAATATTAGAGC
>CAZBXN010000036.1:0-12343 GCA_964496015.1 uncultured Lachnospiraceae bacterium
GGCAGATATCGAGTTTGTATTCCCGTTCGGCTGGGGCGAGCTTTGGGGTATCGCGGACAGAACAGATTACGACTTAAAGCAGCACATGGAACATTCGGGCGAGAGCATGGAATACATTGACCCCGCAACAAATGAGCGTTATGTTCCCTACTGTATCGAGCCGTCTTTGGGCGCGGACAGAGTTGCGCTCGCATTCCTCGTTGAAGCGTATGACGAGGAGGAATTGGAGGGCGGCGACAGCAGAGTCGTTATGCACCTGCACCCCGCGCTTGCGCCTGTTAAGGCTGCGGTATTGCCGCTGTCAAAGAAGCTTGACGAGGGCGCGACGGCAGTTTACGAAAAGCTCACGAAAAAGTTTAACTGCGAATACGACAACGCAGGCTCAATCGGTAAGCGTTACCGCCGTCAGGACGAAATCGGCACGCCGTACTGTATTACGTTCGACTTTGACTCTCCGGAGGATAACGCCGTAACCGTCCGCGACAGAGATACTATGGAACAGCAGAGAATTAAAATTGATGAACTTGAAGCGTTTTTAGAGGAAAAAATTGCATTTTAAGGAGAAGTCAAATGAAAAACACGAATATATTTCTGCAAAGCAGATTTATAGATAAAATTTTTAATTTATAAAGGAGAAATTTAAAATGGATTTTATAGACCAGTTAAAGCAATTTTCAAAACGAGTAGAAAATATTAAAGATACCATTCAGACAGAAGAAGCAACAAAAACGTCAATACTGTTGCCGTTTTTTCAGCTTATGGGTTTTGATATTTTTAATCCAAATGAATTTGTACCCGAATTTACGGCTGATGTAGGTATAAAAAAGGGCGAAAAAGTAGATTATGCTATATTACAAGATGGTCAGCCTGTTATTTTAGTAGAAGCTAAATCAGTTACCGAACCGCTCGAAAAACATGATAGTCAGTTATTCCGTTACTTTGGTACAACAAACGCAAAATTTGCTATTTTAACAAACGGCATAGACTATAAGTTCTATACCGACCTTGACGAGCCTAACAAAATGGACGAAACTCCGTTTTTAGCTATCAATATTCTTGATATAAAAGATACTCAGGTTGCTGAATTAAAGAAGTTTCATAAATCAAATTTTGTGTTAGACGAAGTGTTGAATGCAGCATCGGAACTTAAATATTCAAATGAAATAAAGCGCAAATTTAATGATGATTTATCAAATCCGTCAGAAGAATTTGTTCGTTTCTTCCTATCCAGCATTTACAGCGGACGAGCTACGCAACAAATCGTCGATAAATTCCGACCAATTATAAAAAAGGCTCTAAATCAATACATATCTGAAACTCTCAACGATAAAATTCAAACGGCTCTGTCTGCTAATGAAGATATGATAGAGGAACAACAACCTATGGAAGATATTAAGCCGACAGAAAAGAAATCTAAAATCATAACTACCGAAGAAGAATTAGAGGCATTCTTTATAACAAAAAATTTACTAAAAGATATTGTTCCCATGAACGACATAACAATAAAAGATACCGAAAGTTACCTAAATATACTATATAAAGGTAACACAAGGAAGTGGATATGCAGACTTATTCTTAATGATAAGCAAAAAATTATGACATACATGGATAATAATAAAACCGTACAAAAAATATATCTTGAAAATATTTACGATATAGAGAAATATGCTGATTTATTAAAAAGTATCGTTCAGAGATATATATGATGGTCTGGATATATGTCTGAAATTGAGAATGACAAGAAATAAACTGTAGGCAGGAGCAACAAAAATGAAATTTTTCACTGAATTTAAGGAATTTATTGCAAAAGGCAACGCCATGGATTTGGCGGTCGGGGTTGTAATTGGCGGCGCGTTTACCGCTATTGTAAATTCGCTTGTCAGCGACATCATAAACCCGTTTATCGGCTTTATAACGGGCTTCTTTAAGCGCGAAGCCGCCGCCGTAACGGGCGGCGCGTCCGACAAGGCGCTCTCTCTTGCCGACTGGGTTATCCCGAACACCGACATAAAAATCGGCGCGTTTATAGGTGCGGTCATAAATTTCCTGATTATCGCGTTCGTAATTTTCTGCGTGGTAAAGGCAATTAACACCATGCGTGACAAGCTTTCAAAAAAGCCCGAGGAAACGGAGGTTGTTTCCGCGCCGACACAAGAGGAGCTACTCGCGGAAATACGCGATTTACTTAAAGAACAGAAATAATTCGGAAAACACATAATTTAAAGAAAGCGTTTAAAACGCTTTCTTCTTTTTTGGAAAAATTTCCGACGCGCCCGAGGGTGCAATAAACGGTTGCATTTTCGAGGATTTTGTGATATAATGACTTTATATAATATCTATACATATGAGATTTTGGAGGACTATCCTATGGATTTATTTATATTCAGCAACATTGAAAAAGACCCGTGCGTAAAAGGCATACTTGAAAAAAACGACGCCGAGGTTTTGCGAAACGTCATTCGCTTCGCCGAAACGGACGGCACGACGACAAACAGTATATGCGAATATGTCGCGGCGTATCTTGCAAACGACGACAATATTATATCTTCTCTCGCGCAGGCGGGAAAAACCATAGGCAGCGACTTATACCGTATCGCGCTTATGGATATGGAGCAGATTTACAAAAAATTCTTTTCGATTACAATAAAATATTCGCCGTCGGGCAACGACCCCGGTTTTTTTGACGGATATGTCAAGTCAATTCAGAGCATGACGGCGGCTAAGTCTGCAAAAGACCTGCTCGACCTGCTTATACGCCATTACAGAAGCTTCGGCGGCGGGATTTTGGGCAAATATATTGCATACAAATATGACGGCAAGCTAAAGGGCATATCAAAGACCGACAAAACAACCTTTGACAGCCTTATAGGTCTTGAACATCAAAAAGAAGTGCTGATTGAAAACACCGAAGCGTTTGTTGACGGCAGAGGCGCGAACAATGTTCTGCTCTTCGGCGACAGAGGCACGGGAAAATCCTCGTCGGTAAAAGCTCTCTTAAATATGTTCTGCGATAAGGGGCTTCGCGTGATAGAGGTATCAAAAAGCGGTATAAAAGACATTCCGTATCTTACGGAGTATCTTGCGGACAAGCCTAATAAATACATAATATTCCTTGACGATTTGTCCTTCCAGACGCAGGACAACGATTACAAGGCTTTAAAGGTCGCTATGGAGGGACAGCTCAGCGAGCACCCCGAAAATGTGCTTATTTACGCGACCTCAAACCGCAGACATCTCGTAAAAGAAACATATGACGACAGACAGGGCGGAGAAATGCACGTCAACGACAACTTGCAGGAAACCTTATCCCTTGCGGAGCGTTTCGGCATAAGTCTTGTGTTCTCGTCCCCGGGGCAAAAGGAATACCTTCATATAGTTGAGGAGCTTTTAAAGCAAAAAGGCATTACCATGGACGCCGATATTGAAAAACAGGCGGTTGTGTGGCAGATGAACTACGGTTCAAAAAGCGCGCGGTGCGCGAAACAGTTTGTCGCGTCAGTCGCGGCAAAAAAGAATTAGTTTGATTTTGTGAAAGGACGATTATAAAATGAAAAAGAAAATTATTGCGGTTATGCTTTCGTGTTCGCTGTTATCGGGCGTTTGCGGAATAAGCGCATTTGCGGATAAAATCACGGGCGTTACGGACGGCTACGGCATATCTGTAAACGCTGACGGCAGGCAGTATATTATAATAAACGGCTATGACGAAAACGGCATTTTAAAATGCTCCGTTCCGATTGAAGCGGCGAACGGAAATTTCATTCTCGCTTCGGATTTTATGCAGTATGCAAAACTTCGCGCGGGATTTATCGGCGACAGCAATTTTTATGACATTGAAATAAAGGACGGCAGTCCGACACCCGACACGCCGCAGCCGACGGCTGAACCGACCGCCGCTCCGACAGCTTCGCCGTCGGCGTCCGACAAACCCGCCGTCAAGCCCGAACCCACAAAAAGACCGTTAAAGAGCGGCTACGAGCGCGAGGTTGACGCTATGTACACATACGCAATTGTCAGAGAGGTTTCAACGGTAGCAAATGCCGACGACGAGGAATGTTACCGCGTTAAGATTTTATACCAAGGGTATGAAATGGCTGTCGATATTAAAAAATCAATCGCAATTACCTCGTCCTCGGACGCGTTTTCGTTCATGGACGGACAAGACGCGGGCGCATTGGAGGAGGGCGACGTGATATACTTTACCGCGACGCTTTCGGGCGAAATTAACAGCCTGAGCTTTATCATGCGCGCCGTTACGCCCGACATTTTAACGGACGGAAACGATTACGGCGAAAGCTTTGAAAAGCTGTTCTCAAATAACGGCAAAGTCGCGGGTAATGACTGGGGCATACTAAAATACGGCGAAAGCGATAAGGGCGGAAAATATCAGTTTGCGTTCGGAGTGATTTCAAAGAAATCCGACCGTTCCATTACGCTTTTAGGCCCTGACGGAAACACCGAAAACAAAATATTCGTCGGTTTCAATCCCGACGTTCCCGTATACGTATGCGAGGTGTCGGACGACAACAAGGTATCGCTCGGCAATACCGCGAGCCTTACGCGGTCGGGCCTGCCGACAAAGGACGAGATAATAAGCTACGAAAACAGAACAAAAATCAATTATGCTTTTGTCCGTCTTGTAAACGGCACGGCGTCGGATATAGTAATATACAAAAACAAATAAAATGGTTAGGCATCATCTGATTTCATCGCACCATATCATTTGAAATTAGGAGGAAATAATCAAAATGACTCTAAGGAAAAGGATTGCAGTCACGGCGGTCTGCGCCGTCATTGCGGGTACTTGCCCGATAGCTTCAGCGGACAATTACGACGTAAATATACAGCTTGACGGGTTTACGAGCAGACAGGTAAGCAAAGTACAGTTTGGCGAGGTAAAGCCTATACTTGCCGACGATGTTACGTATGTTCCCGTTCGGGCGTTTGCCGAGTCGGCAGGAATGGAAATTTCATGGGACCAGCCGACGCAAACGGCGATTATAACGCTCCATGCAAACAAAAGCTCCGACAAGCCGATTGAAAAATACGCTTCGGAGCTGATAAACCAAGTCGGCGGCTACGGTCTTGACCTTAAGCCGTCAAGCATAACGGCGGCGCTGAAGCTTTACAGCAAAGACGCAGTTCTGCGCTTTAATTTTGAGGACACTGACGGGGATATTGTGGCAATCGGAAAGAAAATTGAGATGACGCATACTGCAAGACTTATAAATGACGCGTCACTTGTCATACCTATAAGAAACGCAATGGAAATTTTCGGGCTGAATATAACATGGCATCAGGAAACGCTTACAGCCGAAGTATCAATCCCGAATGACGCGGCTGTTCCCTCGGGACTTAAGATAATAGCAAATCATCACTCCCCCGAAACGGACGGAAGCGATTATACTTCGCCTGCTGTACAGGACGACCGCAAAACGGGAGTTATCGGCGAAGGCGACAGCTCCCACGGTAAATATATAGGACGCTTTAAAGTCACGCTGTATTGTCCCTGCGACATATGTAACGGCGGCTGGGGCGCGCATACTGCATGGGCAGATGAAATCAAGCCCGGGCAGACTATTGCGGTAGACCCCGATATAATCGGTAAGCTGACGTGGGTTTATATTGACGGCGTAGGCTTGCGCCGCGCAGAGGACTGCGGCGGCGCGGTTAAGGGCTATCACATAGACCTTGCCGTTCCCTCTCATGACGAGGTAATAAACGGTCAGGTTACATACAGAGATGTATATTATGCCGATGAGGATTTTTAATTGTACATCGGTTTCATAACAAGGGATTTTGTTTTCCACCTGCCCGTATAGTAACGGACAAGCGGGATAATGCTTCCGACACCCCACGAAATCGGAATTGCAACCCACAATCCCGTAAGACCGAGAGGCTTTACGAGAATATATGACGCTATAACGCGCGTTACAAGCTCGGCAAGACCCGTGAGCATTGAGATATTGACATCACCCGTGCCATGCACGACATTTAAGTAACAGCGCATAATTCCCGCCATGAAATACGCTATGCCGATAATGCTCAGGTACTGCGTTCCTATATCAAGAGCCTCGCCCGCCTCTGAGGGATCTAAGAACAGGCGCAGAAGCTGGCGTCCGAATATGGTCATAATCAGCGCCATAAGGCCGCAGTATGCAAGCACAAGCGCGAGCGTTTTGTACAGTCCGCTTTTTATTCTGTCAACGCGTCCCGCGCCGATATTCTGACCGCTGTAAACGGCAAGCGCCATACCCATTGTAACGACCACCATAATCGCTACCGAGTCGATTTTGGTTGAAGCGGTATATGCTGCCATTGCTTGTGTTCCGAAGCCGTTTATCAGGCGCTGAACGCTCAGAACTCCGAGCGAAATCATACAGCTTTGAAGAGCGGCGGGAACGCCCGTTTTAAATATCAGTTTTACAGACTGCTGCTTTGCTTTGATCTTCAAGCCTTCAAGGTGAAGCTCTTTTTTATGTCTGTACATAAACAGAATACATGCCGCAGCCGAAATTGCCTGCGCAATCATAGTCGCGAGCGCAACGCCGCCGACAGAAGCTTTAAAGACCACGACAAACAATAAATCAAGACAGATATTTATAACGGTAGAAAGTATCAGCATCAAAAGCGGCGTTTTCGAGTCGCCCATATTGCGCAGTATTGCCGAACAGCCGTTATACGCCATGGAAAAAGGCGTGCCGAGCATGACAATACGCATATATTTTACAGCATTTGCCATGATTTCATAGGGCGCGTTTACAAAATGCAGAAACGCGGGCGCGAATATTATTCCGAGCAGCATCAAAACCGCGCTTATAATAGAAATCACGCATATAAGCGAGCCGATTGTTTCGCGAAGCTGTTCATGCTCCTCCGCGCCGAAGCACTGCGAGATAATTATACCCGCGCCGTTTGTAAGTCCGAAGCAAAGGCACATTGTAAACATCACTATCTGCGAGGACGCGCCGACCGCCGCAAGCGCGTCTGCGCCGACAAAACGTCCGACAACCGTCGAGTCTACAACGTTATACATTTGCTGAAATATATTTCCGAGCAGCATTGGAGCTGCAAACATCAATATCAATTTTATAGGTGAACCGCTGGTCATGGATATGGTTTCCGTTTTCATGGCAGCATACCTCCCGAATTTTATTTTCTTTGTTGGTTATTATACGCTTACTTTTAACGGATTTCAATAGTTATTTTGATGATTTAAGCGATATTTTTACGCTGTTTTCCGTTATATTTACCACAAAAAAACGAAGAGAAAAATTTCTCTTCGTTTTCCGTAAATTTTTTATTTTATTATCTGCGAGGAAAAGCCCTTTTTGCTGCCGTCGGGCATATAAAGCGTAAATGAATTGAAGCTGTCATACGGGAACGAAAGTTCAACCTGTTTTTTCCCGTAAAGCTCAATTTCCGAGCCGTCATATTGCTTTATATAATATCCTTCTTCCGCGAACGGTTTCTGAAATTCAATTTCATATGAGCATATGCCGTCATTAACCGTAAACTTTGTATCAGCATTTTTAAGCGGTTTAATATTCCAAAGTCCCTCGGAAAGTATAAGCGCAAGCGGCAATACAACCGCCGCAATTTTGAGTTTGTTTTCCTTACAGTTAATATATGAGCAGGTTATACAAATGCAAAGCAGCATAGGCGCGAAGAAATCAAAAAGATATTTTTTCGATACCTCCGTAACCGCTATCATAAGCACATTGACCGCTATCGCCGCAACTGCCGCCGCGACAGCGTATTTATTTTTGATTTTCCTGTCCTTTATAATATATATCAGATTTACAATGACCGATACAAGGAACATCAGCATGATAAAATTCATGTAAGCAAAATATTTTTTCTCATAGCCCTTGTATATTTTAAACGGCTTGTCGTTTATATTCGCCTTGTAGTAATACGGCAAATAGTCGTTTGCGTAAAATTTCTTCGTTTTATGATACATATTTTTCAAAAGCCCCTTCGCGCCCAGCCCGAGCGTCCGGTCTTTTATCTGCGTCATAATTATTTTCTGCGTGTTTTTAATCCCGCTTATGCTGTTTGTTCCGTTCTCCGCGTCATTATAATAATATTTCCACAGGCGGTTAAAATTCTGCTGAATTTCGTCCGCGTCCCCGGGTATCGCGTACGGCGTGTATGTACACGAGCCTGTGTCCGCGCCGTTTGGGCGCGTGCCGAGCTCTACCGTCCACAAAAGCGCGGAATTTTGCATTTTCGGATATATATGCGCGCCCGTTTTATACATCAGCGCGCCCGTCGCCGACTTGCATATCGGCGCGAAAACAAACACGCAGCCAAGCAATATAACGGACGTAAGGCAGCGGCTTTTGTCTTTGATATTCAAAACCGCATTTACAGACAAAAACGCGAGGATAAATCCCATGCAGGTCGGACGCAGCATAAGCAGCAGTCCCGAAAGAACAACAAACACGGCATATCCCGCCTTATTTTTAAGACTCAGGCACATCATAGCCGCCGAAGCGATAAAAATTGACGGCAGGTAAATATACGGTCCTGTCAGAAGCACAAACGGCGCGAACAGCGATATAAGAAAGAACATAAAAGGAAAATTTCTCTTTCCCGTCATTTTCGAAACCGTTACCGCTAAAAATATCACGCCGCAAACAAGAAATAATCCGTTCGCCGCACGTACACCCGTAATTACATTTCCGAACAATTTCACAAAAGGGAAATAGCAATAAACCGTCAGTTTATTTGTAAGCCAGAAGCTCATATATGTCAGGCTGTAAACGTCAAGGCTATTGCCGCGCAGCATACAGTCAAGAATATTGTGCAAATCAAGAGAGTCGTGGCACGGACTGTATGGCGTAAGCGCTATATTGCCTATCAGCCACGCCGCGCCTATTAAAATAAATGCTGTTTTTAATATTTTATTTTTCATATATCAAGCCCACCCGTAAGTTTTTTTCAAACTCTTTCGTATTTTTATACCGCCTTGAATACCTTTATCCAAAAATGCGGTATATCGACAAAATGAATACCGTCGTCGGACTGCTTTATTTCACTTTCGTCCGATACATTTACCATTTTTGTAATCTTAAATCTCGCCACATCAACACGGATATTCTCGTCATTTGCGCCCATATTTGCAATAACCACAAACTTTTCATCCTCATACTGACGCAGAAATCCGTAAATATGACCGATTTTATAAACGCACTCAAATTCACCTATCGAAAATGCCTTTGAGCTGCTGCGAAGCTTCATCATATTGCCGTATCTTTCGCGCACAATGCCCGTCGGGTCTGTTTCGTCCTCATGTCCCCACGGATAACACTGACGGCAGAACGGGTCTCCGTAGCCCTGCATACCTATCTCGTCGCCGTAATACACGCACGGCACACCCGGGAGCGTCATTTGAAGTCCCATTACAAGCGTTGCGCGCTCTCTTGCGACCTCCAAGCCGTAGCCCTCCATTTTAAAATTTGCCTGATAGTCCTTGTCAACCTCATGACGCGACGGAACGCCGCCCATCATTGTCAAAATTCTCTCAACGTCATGGCTTGACACCATATTGAGAAGCGAATAATATGCCTGCGGCGGATAATTTTCCTTTAAACTCATAAGCCGCGCATCCAGCTCCTCCGCCGTTATTTTGCCCAGCGCCGCGTCAATCAGCGCGTTGCGCATGGGATAGTTCATTACGGAGTCGAGCTCTTTTCCAAGGAAATATTCGCGTCTTTCACCGTACGCGCTCTTGTTTGACGCGTCCTCCCAGACCTCTCCGATAATTACCGCGTCCTCGTCAACCGATTTGACATTTTCGCGCAGTTCCTTTACAAAAAAACCGGGAAGCTCGTCAACAACGTCAAGCCGCCAGCCTGACGCGCCCGCTTTAAGCCACTTTTTGACAATAGCATTTTTGTCGGATAATATATATTTTCTGTAGTCCTCGCTATGCTCCTCAACCTGCGGGAGCGTCGTCATGCCCCACCACGATTCGTACACGTCGGGCCAATCCATAAATCTGTACCAGTTATAATACGGAGAATTTTTCGACTGATACGCGCCGACGCTGTCATAATGACCGTATTTGTTGAAATACTTACTGTCACTGCCCGTATGATTAAACACTCCGTCAAGAATTATGCGTATACCCATTTTCTTTGCCTCGGCGCACAAGGTCTTAAACTCCTCTTCGTCGCCGAACATCGGGTCAATTTCCTCATAGCTGCCCGTATCGTACTTATGATTTGTAGACGCCTTGAAAATCGGGTTGAGATAAATCACGGAAACGCCTAAATCTTTAAGATACGGCAGTTTTTTTCTGACACCGTTTAAATTTCCGCCGAAAAAGTCGTTCGCTTTATATTCACCGCCGAATTGCTCCGCTTTATAATACGGCATATCGCCCCATTTTCTCGCGATTATATCCTTTCTGCCGCCCGAAAAGCTTCCATCCTCGTTGCCGTTATAAAAGCGGTCAACAAAAATCTGGTATGCTATACCCTCCTTGAACCAATCGGGAGTTTTATAGTCCTTTGAATAAACGGTAATCTGAAACGCTCTGTCAGGACGGTGGAAGCTAACCTCGCCCATACCGCCGAGATTTTTTTCGTTATTGCCGTAGTATACCGTTCCCTGATGAGTTTCAAGCTCAAAATAGTACCAGATAAGTCCCGGGGTATCGGGCATTGTAACTTTTACGGAATAAATGCTGTCGTCGGCTTGATTAAAAAGATACGCCATATTCGCGCTCTGTTCTTCTTCTCCGTCAAGCTTATATATAAGGCGTACCGCGTTCGGAATACCTATTCCCGCCGCTGAAATACGAAAACGCACTTCCGTTCCGCACTCTACCGCGCCGAACGGACGCCTGTAAAACTTTTCCCTTGAATTATGCTCAATAACCATACTGTTGTCCCCTTTTTACCTTTACACTGAAACAAGACACATTACGTGTCTTGCTTCAATATATTTCATATAATTATTTAATCGGCTTTAAATGCCAAATCTGTTTATTATAATCGTCGATTGTTCTGTCGCTTGAGAAAAATCCCGAATACGCCGTATTCTTTATCGCCATTTCAATCCACTTCGACCTGTTCTGATAGTCGGCTGAAATCTGCTCCTGCGTATTCATATATTCCTCAAAGTCCCTGATTACCATATATGTGTCGGGATAACCATGGTCGCCGAACAGAAGCGTTTGATACAAGTCTTGGAATATCGAGGTGTTGCCCGGGATAATGCTTCCGTCAATAAGCATTTCAAGCGCGCGTCTTAATGACTTATTCGTTGAATAAATCGTCTTAACCTCGTCGCTGCCCGCATATTTAAGTCTTGCCGCAACCTCGTTAGCCTTTAAGCCGAAGATATAGATGTTATCCTCGCCTACCTGTTCGAGCATCTCGACATTTGCGCCGTCAAGCGTTCCGATTGTAACCGCGCCGTTTAACATAAACTTCATGTTGCCCGTTCCCGACGCTTCCTTACCCGCCGTTGAAATCTGCTCCGATACGTCGGCGGCAATTATGATTTTCTCGGCAAGCGATACGCCGTAGTTTTCGATAAATACAACCTTAATCTTATCGTTTATTCTCTTGTCGTTATTGATTAAATCGGCAATTGAATTTATAAGCTTAATGATATTCTTTGCTCTTATATAGCCCGGAGCAGCCTTTGCGCCGAAGATGTATGTTTTTGGGTAATAATTCTTGGCGTATTTCTCATCCTCAAGAATTCTGTTATATTCAGCAAGAATATGAAGAACATTCATCATCTGACGCTTATATTCATGAAGTCTCTTACACTGAACGTCAAAAATCGAATCGGGATTTACCGTAACGCCATTATGCTCCTTGATGTATTCAGCAAGAGCAACCTTATTCTTTCTCTTGATAGCGTCAAACTGTTTCTGGAATTCCTTATCCTTTGCAAACTTAGCAAGTCCTGCCAGCTTATCAGCCTTCTTTACCCAGCCCTTGCCGATTTTTGAGTCGATAAGCTCTGTCAATTCAGGGTTACAGTTTGCAATCCATCTTCTAAACGTAATACCGTTTGTAATAGCGTGGAAACGCTTTTTATCAAGCACATAATAATCGTGGAAAATATCGTCCTCCAGAATTTGCGTATGAAGCTTTGAAACGCCGTTTACAGCAAAACAGCTTGCAAGACATAGATTTGCCATATTTACCTGATTATTTGCAAGAATTGCCATCCACTGAAGCTTGCCTTCATCGCCCGGATATACTTTTTCGAGATTTTCCATAAGACGTCTGTTAATTTCTTCAACAATCATATAAACTCTCGGAATAATCTCTCTGAACATATCAATGTTCCACTTTTCAAGAGCCTCGCTCAT
>CAZBXN010000037.1:0-12340 GCA_964496015.1 uncultured Lachnospiraceae bacterium
CAGATGTGGGCGCAGAAAAACGGCTACACTACTACCGTTCTCGACAGCCTTGACGGCGACGAGGCGGGAATTAAGAGCTGTACAATAGAGGTTGACGGTCTGAACGCATACGGCTATTTAAAAGCGGAAAAAGGCGTTCACCGCCTCGTGAGAATTTCGCCGTTTAACTCGGCAGGCAAGCGAATGACGTCATTTGCGTCAATCGAGGTCATGCCCGACCTTGACGACAGTATAGAGATTGATATTAACCCTGCCGACATAAAAATGGAGGCGTTTCGCGCGAGCGGAGCGGGCGGTCAGCACATTAACAAAACAAGCTCGGCAGTAAGGCTTACTCATATACCGACGGGAATTGTAACATCATGTCAGACGCAGCGTTCGCAGTTCCAGAATAAGGACTACGCTATGAAAATGCTCAAGGCTAAGCTTGTAGAGCTTGCCGAGCAGCAGCAGAAAGAAAAAATCGCGGATATTCAGGGAACGCAGATGGAAAACGGCTGGGGCAGTCAGATACGCTCGTATGTATTCCAGCCCTACACCATGGTTAAGGATTTGAGAACAAGCTATGAAATGGGCAATATCAGCGCGGTTATGGACGGCGATTTGAACGGGTTCATTAACGCCTACTTAAAGGCGGCAAGCTTAGGTACATTAAAGAAGTAACAAAAAAGTGTTTTGCTTAATGCAAAACACTTTTTTGCATATTTTGTCAAAAACCGCCGTCGAAATATTTTCAAAAAACGACACGCAAAAACGACAAATTTTTCTGTATAAATATGGTAAACTAAGGCTTGTACATTTAGGAGGGTAATATTCAATGAACGAGCCAAGGACACAGAGAAATACAGAAATGCTGAGAACGCCCGTAATCCGCGACTTTGCGTCGTGCGTTATGCTGCTGCTTGCAAGCCGCGCGTCAATTTTGGGCGCGTTTCCGTTCGGCGCGGCTTTTTTTGCAGCCTGTTTCGACAAATCTGTCGCTTATTTAGGCGTTACGATGCTATGTATCGGTCTTATGACAACGAATGTCGGCGGCGGAATTGTAAAATATCTTGTCGCCGCGCTGCTCTTTTGGATTTTTACGCGTATAAATCCGCCCGTAACAAAACACAAAAGAATAATGGAGTCCGTCGTATGCGGCGGCTCGGTGTTTATCGGCGGGCTTATCACGCTTCTTTACAGCTTCACGGGCTTTTACGACATACTTTTGCTTTTTATGGAAAGCATAATTTCCGCTATAATGTACATAATTTTTAAAAAAGCGCAGGGACTTACCGAAAACAACAAACAGCGCAATTACGCGTCGCAGGACGAGCTTGTGAGCGCGGCGGTGAGCGTCGGGATTTTCATAACAGGCATGAACGGAATTGTTTTTCCGCTAAATATCAGTCTTGCTCATATCGTGTCGGTCTATGCGGTGATGTGCCTTTCTCTTCACGCATCGCTTACGGCGGCGGGCAGCGGCGGGCTTTGCATAGGCTTTATATCCGCAATGTCAACCGCAGACGCGCTTATTTCCATGGGAATTTACGGCTTAAGCGCAATTTTCGGAAATTTTTTGAAAAGTCTTGGAAAATTCGGCACTGCAATAGGCTTTTTGGGCGGCGCGGCAATAACGCTTTTGTATTCGCAGAGCTTGCCCGAGCTGCCCGTATCTATGCTTGACATTGCCATAGGCGCGGCGGCGTTTGTTCTGACGCCGAGCGCGGTACATGATAAAATTGGCGCGTTTTTCTCAAAAACGCTTCAAATAGAAACGGTCAGCGTGGACGTGAGAATGAAGGAATATCTCGCCATGCGGCTTGAACGCTCGTCAAATGCGTTTAAGAGCCTCGAAGAATGTTTTTCCTCGTCGTCGGACAAGCGTCTGCAAATGTACAATAAAGAAATCGGCACATTGTTTGACGAGGTTTCCGACCGCGTATGCGAGGGCTGTCCGATGGCGCAGAAATGCTGGCAGTCGGATTTCACGAGAACGTACAGAAACATTATGATGCTGCTTGATACAATCGAGGAAAAGGGCGTTCTCACGATAAATTCCGTGCCTATGCCGTTCCGTGAATGCTGCGTCAGAACGGAGCTTTTTGTCGTTGAATTTAATCATGTATATGAGCTTTACAAAAAGAGCATTGTAAAAAAAGGCGAGGCAGTGGTAAGCCGCAATTTAATGGCGCGCCAGTACCGCGAAATATCGAATTTGCTTAACAGCATGTCGGAGGAAGTAAAGGCAGGCTTTACTTTCCGCGAGGATTTGGAAGCTGAGGTTGTAAGCGAGCTGGACAAGCTCGGCATTATCGTGCTTGAAGTGAGCGTTGTGGAAAGCGAGCAGGGCAAAATTGAGATTTATCTGAATATCGAACCGCAGGAGGATATGACCGCGATTGAAAACGCACTGTCGGAAGTAATCGAAACGCCAATCGGGTTTGACTGCGAGATGAAAAACAGCCTTAAATTTGTGTCGCGTCCCAAGTACACAGCCGATATAGGCGTGCGGCGTATTTCAAGGGACAACAGCGAAATATCGGGCGACGGAATAATTGCGTTTAAAACGGAGGATTATAAGCTTTACGTTGCGCTTTCCGACGGTATGGGCAGCGGCAGAGAGGCTATGACGGAAAGTCATCTGACGCTTCGGCTTTTAAAGGAATTTTTGCAGTCGGGGTTTGGAATTAAAACCGCGATAAGCATGATAAATTCCGCGCTTTGTCTAAAGCTCGATTATGAAAATTTTTCCACTATAGACTTAATATGCGTTGACTTAATCAGCGGAATAACGGAGTTTTACAAAATCGGCAGCGCGGAAAGCTTTATTTTAAAAGGCGGTGGAATTGACACGGTTTATTCGATTTCCCTGCCCGTCGGAATGCTGCCCGACGTTAAAATTCAAAGCCAGACGAAAAAATTGGAGGACGGCGACATAATCATGATGATGTCGGACGGAATAACCGAGGCTGGCTACGGCGCGGTACGGACGGACTGGATAAAAAAACAGCTTCGCGTACCTCATGAAAATATGGACAGCATGGCGCAGGATA
Source organism: uncultured Lachnospiraceae bacterium (assembly GCA_964496015.1). Lineage (GTDB taxonomy): Bacteria > Bacillota > Clostridia > UBA1381 > UBA1381 > JALEPO01. Next base: position 3,036 of record CAZBXN010000037.1, read on the forward strand.
TTTTAGACCTTGCGATTAAAAAAAGTCATGATTTAATTATGGACGACATGACGGTTGCGGCAATCCGCCTTAATGAAATTTAATTATGAATAATTTATAAAAAAACGCAGATAATAAGCTTGTACCAAACAAAAAAGGCAGTAACCGGACCAACGGTTGAAGGAGAACTGCCAAATAAAAATAACGGAGGTATAGGATTATGTCAGATTGCAGTTGCGATGCAAACAAGAGCATTAAGTGCTCGGTATCACAGTGCGAACATCACTGCGATAACGAGGATTATTGCTCGCTTTCAAGTATTCAGGTAGGCACTCACGAAGCCAACCCGACAATGGTGGAATGTACAGATTGTAATTCCTTCCGCTTGAAGAAATAAGCTTAAAATTTCAGAACCATTAAAAATGCCCGATTTTTCGGGCAGACACTGTTAAAACAGCAAAACAGCGTATCGCAATGATACGCTGTTTTTGTCATACTATAACGCCGTAAATCGCGCCGTTTTTGACCTCCCGAAGCTCCGCTTCGCAAAACTTTCCAGACAAATCCTCCTCGGATTTTACATGCACGTTTATATAATTGTCGGTTTTGCCCTCAAAAAAGCCGTCGCGGACTACCTGTTCAAACAGTACGGAAACAGTTTTCCCGATATGGCGGCGCAAAAATTCATCGCGCGATTTCCGCGTTGCCTCTATTATAATTTTACTGCGTTCCTCCTTGATGTTGTCGGCGACTTGCGGCTTTTTAGCCGCGGGCGTTCCGCGCCGCGGAGAATAAACGAAAACATGCGCATCGGCAAACTGTATTTCATTGACAAAATCAAGCGTTTTTTGAAATTCCTCGTCCGTTTCGCCCGGAAAACCGACCATTATATCGGTCGTTACCGCGACGTCGGGAAAGCTTTCGCGCAGACCGTCAACAATTTCCTTAAACTGCGCCGTGGTGTATTTCCTGTTCATGCGGCGGAGCGTTTCGTCACAGCCCGACTGCAATGAAATATGAAAATGCGGGCATAGTTTTTTCACCGATTTTATTTTATCGACGAATTTCCCGTCAAGCGTCATGGGCTCAATCGAGGACAGCCGTATTCGGCGCACGCCCTCGATTTTATCGGCTTTTATAAGCAAGTCGGCAAGAGATGTATTGCCCAAATCCACACCGTAGGACGCGACGTGAATACCCGTTAAAATTACCTCCTTAAAGCCGTTTTCCGCAAGCCTCCGTATTTCCGACAAAACCTCGCCCTCTTCCCTGCTTCTAACGGGTCCGCGCGCATAGGGGATAATACAGTAGGAACAAAACTGATTACAGCCCTCCTGAATTTTTATAAAGGCGCGGGTACGGTCGGAGTAATTTTTTATATGCAGTTCCTCAAATTCGTGGTTGTCCATTATATTTGAAACGCAGTTCATATTTGAGTTTGCGTCAAGGCTTTCGGCAAGATTTACAATATTTTTCCTGTCCTTTGTGCCGATTACGAGATTTACGCCCTCAATATTGAGTATTTCGTCGGGCGCGGTCTGCGCGTAACAGCCCGTTACTGCGACAATAGCGTCGGGGTTTGTCTTTTTTGCGCGCCGTATAATCTGCCGCGATTTCCTGTCGCCTATATGCGTGACGGAGCAGGTGTTTATGACGTAAACATCGGCTTTTTCGGCAAAATCGCAGATTTCATAGCCCGCGTCCGAGAAAAGCTCCGCCATTGCCTCCGTTTCGTACTGATTTACCTTACAGCCCAGTGTATAAAATGCCGCTCGTTTCATTTTTTCTCCTCTTATCATTGTAGTAATGTTCAAATTTGACAGTTTTTAAAATTAAATGTTAGTAGTATTATATAAAATTTTTTAATAAAACGCAATACCTATTGACTAATTAAGGAAAAAGTTGTATTATAAATATGTAGTATATAAAAGACTACATATAACCAATGGGGAACACATAAGTATGTTAGGAGGAATAAGAAATGAAAACATTTAACTTATTGCTAAGCTCGATTAACGATGTAAAGGATTTTGTAAATGTTGTAAGTAAGTATGATTTTGACGTTGATTTGACATCGGGCAGATATGTCGTTGATGCTAAGTCGATTATGGGCATCTTCAGTCTTGACTTATCGAAGCCCATAAAGGTTGAGGTTCACTCGGACGACTGCGATAAATTCTTGGCAGAGCTTGATAAATTTATCGTTAAATAATTAAAAAAAAATAAAAAAATAAGACGCGTCAGACGTCTTATTTTTTTATCTTCCCAAAATTTTATCTACAATTTCCGTTTCGGTCATGATATTTTTGATTTTCCCGCGCTCGTCAAGGAAATACGCCACCGAATACGAGCCCGCGTTAAAGCTTTTCGCAGCCGTTTTTAAATCCTCGTTTTCGTCAAAAATGCGGTGACGGACTTTTTTTGAATGTTTATCCCTGTAAAACATCAGCTCCTTTATAAAATCGACATTGTATTTTTCCTTTTGCGTAAATGTGTTTCCGAGCAGGAAAACGGACAAAAACAGCAGCGAATAATTAAAATGCGTTGTATACAAAACATACGCGCCCAAAACCGCAATCGGCAGTACAACCACGGCGGAAACCGCTTTCATTATATTCCCCGCCGCCCTGCTGCCCACGCGGTACATAAGCAGCTTTTTCAGTATTATTCCGCCGTCCAGCGGCACGACGGGCAGCATATTCGCCAAAAACAGGGTGATATTTACCGCATAGAAAAATTGCAGATACGGATTTTTAAAATACGCGTACAAAGCAACCGACAGCAGCGCGAGCAGGATATTGCATAAAGGGCCTGCCAGATACAGCAAAATTTCATCGGTCAGTTTAAAAATTATTTTGTTTTTCAGCTTTAAATTCACGCCGAAGGGGTGAAATGCGATATACGCCACGCGAAGCCCGATAAGCTTTGCCGCAAGCAAATGCGAAAGCTCATGCAGTGTCATAATCCCGTAGGTAATATAAAAAATTTCAATATGACGCGTTACGAAGCATACGGCGAGCATTGCGAGCGTCAGCGGATTTATATAGATTTTTCCGAATTTTATCATAGTCAAAACTTGTCTTTCCATATTTTTTGTCTATACCATAATTATGATAAACCGCGCGGAAAAAGACCAAAACCGTCTTTACAGATTTTGTTTTTTGTGATAAAATATCATATGATTTCTAAGGGATATTTTTTGGAGGAAAATATGATAGTTTCAATAAAAAAAGCGATTTTGCATATACTTGACGCAAATTCGGGAGTAAGCGTTTTTTCGGACGGCGAGCTTGACATAAGCGACGCGTCGGTCAATAATTTTATAACAAAGCATATGGAAAAAGTCTATGACGACGCGGGGCTGAGGAGCGGCGAATTTTCCGACAACAGCGGCTTTAAGTACCACCTGACGGAATATATAAACGGCGAAACGGATTTCACGTCCTTTTCCGTATTTATCGCCGAACGGCTCTATGACGCGATTAAGAGCGCGGAAAACACGGAATCGTGCGACATTATCGTATGCGACTGTATCGCGAACGAGCGGGACACAATCGCGGTTCTGAAGTGCGACAATAAAATCGGCTACACTCATCAGGTCACAAAGGACGACGGTAAAATCTCAAACGCGCTTATAAATCACTACGCGATTTTGCCGACCACGGCGCAGAAAATCTCGGAGTGCGCGTTTATTGACACAACTGATTTTTCAATCAAATTCAAGGGTAAAAAGCGGAAAATAGACGGCGAAAGCGTGGATATTATCCCCGATATTCTGCTTGAATGTTATTTTGATATTTCGGTTCGGGAGTCCATAAACGCAGTTAAAAAAATTGCGAAAAAAGTGACGGACGAGAACGGCGGCGACAGCATAGAAACCTCGGCGAAAATCAAGAAATTCGTCACGGAACAGATAGAGGAAAACGATTTTGAATATATTGAGCCCGAAAAAGTCGCGTCCTCCGTATTTGACGGCAGACCTGTAATGCGCGAGGAATTTATCGAGAAGATACACGAGGCGAACGTACCCGAAAAGGTTGAAGTAAACAGCTATGTGACAAAAAAAATGGGCGCGAACATCAAGCTCACAACCGATATAGGCGTTGAACTGTCCTTCCCTGCCGAATATTATCAGGACGGTAAATACATAGATATTATAAATAATGACGACGGTACAATTTCAATTCAGATAAATAATATCGGCGAATTGATAAATAAGTAAAAAAAAAGGAGTTTGACACGTCAAACCCCTTTTTCCGTCAGTTAAATTTCAGCGCCGCGTTTCCGATTTCCGCACTGTAGCGCGTCAGACGCTCGATAATATTATCCCTCTGTTCGCCCTCGGCAAGCTTTGGCTGATAGTCGTTATAGCCGTCATGCCCCGAAATACGGCAGGGATAAATCGTGATATTATCGTCATCGCGCAGACCGTTTTCATCAAACGTAAATGTCTGACGGAAGATTGCGGTGTCCTTGTCAGACGGGTCGCTGTTGCCGCCAAAACAGAAATTACCGAGACTGTAGCAGATATATCTGCCGTTATATTTCTCGATACCCTGTAAAACGTGAGGGTGCGTGCCGATAACAATATCCGCGCCGCAGTCAATCGCGCGGTGCGCGGCTTCAATCTGCTCGCTTTCGGGATAATTTTCCCTTTCGATACCCCAGTGTATGGATAAAATCACAAGCTCCGCGCCCGCGTTTTTTGCCATTGTAATCGCATCCGTAAGCTCGGTTTTCATCTCGTCATTCAGATAATTTATACCGACAAAGCCGACGGTTATGCCGTTTATATCTCCTACAGTGACATTGCCCTTTCCACGGCAGGTAATTATGCCGTTTTGCTCCAAAAGCGTCTGAGTGTCCTCAAGCGCGGTTTTTCCGTAGTCAAGGCTATGATTGTTCGCCAAATTTGCCGCTTCGACGCTTGCGGAGGTCAGCACGTTTACATACGACGGGTCGCCTCGGAACGCGAACTGTTTGTCCTCGCGCGAGCCGTTGTCGGACAGCGCACATTCAAGATTTACAAGCGTTATGTCGTCCCCGGCGAAAAGACCGCGCACATTCTGCAAAAAGTAAGCCGTGCCGTTGTTTTCCGCGTACGTTACGAAGCCGTCGGATATGTCAAAATAGTCGTCCGTGGCAAGCGTACAGTCGCCCGCCGCCGTAAGCGTGAGCGTTCTGACATTTACCGACGTATCGGCTTCTGCCTGCGTTTCAGCCTGAGCTTCGGTATTTGTTTCGGCATCCTTCGGATTTTTCTGATAATGCGATGTCATGACCATTGTCACGCATATAGCCGCTATGGCGGCGACAATAAGAATTTTAAATTTCATAATCTACCTCTTAGTTAAATTTATAATTTAGTTATACCCTATTTTATATGTACTTGTCAATAGTCAAATTGCAGAAATTGATAAAACCGCAACAAATCGTTTCCGTGTTTTTGTCATATTCACCATGATTTTAACAGTATTTGGCATAAAAATCTCATATTTTACAAATAGACGCGCGGTATAAAATATGTTACAATACTTTACGCAAAAGGAGAGTGATAACATGGGTAAATTTGACGGAATATTACTTTGTACGGATTTGGACGACACTCTTTTGACCGCGGACAAACGGATTTCCGAAGAAAACAAAAAAGCGATAGAATATTTTAAAAAAGAGGGCGGACTGTTTACGTTTGCCACGGGCAGAGTGCCGCTCGGCGCGGGTATTCTGCTCGAATACATAACGCCGAACGCGCCCATGATTTGCTTTAACGGCGCGGGGATTTATGATTTTAGCAAAAGCCGTTTTTTATGGTCGGTCAATCTTGACGGGAACGCTGTAAATGCTGCGGAATACGTCGATAAAAACTTCCCGAGCGCAGGCATTGAAATAAATGCGGAAAATCATATATATTTTTCCAAGCTCAATCACTTTGTGCGCGAACATCAGATGAATGAACGGTTTCCCGATAACTTTGCGGATTACCACGATGTGACGGAAAAATGGCGCAAGGTCATTTTTATGGTTGAAGCGGAGGAAATTCCGCAGTTAAAAGAGCTTATAGCCAAATCGGACTTTGCCGATAAATATACATTTATAAGGTCAGGTCCGAATTATTACGAAATGCTGCCGAAAAATATCGGAAAGGGCAAGGCGCTTTTAAAGCTTGCCGAAATTCTGAAAGTCAAAAAAACCATCGGCATGGGCGACAACGAAAACGACATTGATTTAATACAATGCGCCGATATAGGCGTAGCTGTCGCGAACGCCATTCCCGAAGCAAAAAACTGCGCCGATTTGATTACGGTTGACAACGAGTCTCACGCCGCCGCAGCGGTTATCCGCGCGCTAAACGACGGCAAATTGGGAATTTAAATTCCAAAATTAAGAAGTAAAAAAATCAGGCGGCTTAAACCGCCTGATTTTTTTTAGTTATTGCTCTTAGCCGTCATGCGTCTGTCGAAGAAAAACTTAATGCACCACAATCCCGCAAGACCGACAATCACGAAAATTATACGTGATACCATAGCCATCTGACCGCCGAACATAGCGCCGATAAAATCAAAGCCGAAAAGACCGATTACAAGCCAGTCGATAGCGCCGATTATAACTAATATAAGTGAAACAAAATCCATATTATTTAACTCCTTTTGATATTCTTAATACATTTGTATTCTTTGCAGGTATCATATAAATAAACATGGTAATATTTTCTGATTTGAAAAATAAAATAAAAAAGGGGGAATGTTTATCATGGGGAGATTTAAAATGTATTTTGCCGCAATAGCCATAATCGTGTTTACCGCCGCAGCTTTTACCTTGTTTGCTTCGGGCGCGGACGAAAGCGCCGTAACCGAGTTTCTTACGGGCTACGGCTGGGAGGTCGGCAAACGCCCCGTGGACGAGGCGGACATAATAATACCCGACCCGTTTGATAAGGTATACGAAAATTATAACGAGCTTCAGATTAAAGCAGGGCTTGACCTTGCGCCGTATAAGGGCGAAAAGTGCAAGCGGTATACATATATAGTGACGAATTATCCAGCCGACGTCGGCGAGGAAGTCCGCGCGAATGTCATATGCCATAACGGCACGCCCATAGGCGGCGATATTATGACCGTCAGTCTGCGCGGATTTATGCACTCGCTTTTATACAGCGACAGCCAAAATCAATAAACAGGAATTTCTATTGTGTCGCCGACGTTCAGTGCCGGCGATTTTAAATTGTTGAGCTTCATTATATCGTCAATCACATTCCGAACGTCCTTTTTTGCAGTGTTTGCCGACGCGGCAATATCCCACAGAGTGTCGCCCGCCGAAATACAGAGCGTGTAGGTTTCGCTCTCCTTGTCCGCCGTGGCGTTTGTGAAAAATCCCGCAAAAGAGCATACTGCCATTATGCAGAGCAGCAAAAACGTAATAAATCTCGGTTTGCTTACAATTCTTGTGTGTTTTTTTCTTCTGTTATTTCTATTATACGTTGTTCTTGTCATTTTTTCATCCCCAATCATACGAATATTTGTTTGTATAGGTAAAGTATACCAGAAAACTTGTTCGTTGTCAAGAGGTTTTTCGAAAAAATGTTCGTATTTTTTGCAAAAATATAATTGACTAATCGGTAAAGCTACTGTATAATTACAGTATAATCAAAATCAGGAAGTGATTAAGTTGAAAAGAGGGGCAAAAACCTATATAACGCTGTTTCTTGCGACGCTCAAAATCAGCGCGTTTACTTTCGGCGGCGGATTTGTCATAATACCGATGCTCAAGCGAAAATTTGTTGACGGTCTGCACTGGCTTGACGAAGAGGAAATGCTTGATTTGACGGCAATCGCGCAGTCAACACCCGGGGCGGTCGCCGTAAATGCGTCCGTGCTTATAGGCTATAGAGTCGGCGGGCTGTTGGGCGCGGTCATGACGATACTGGGAAGTATCACGCCCCCTATCGTGATTTTAAGCGTAATTTCACTGTTTTACGCGGCGTTTCGGGACAATAAAATTGTCGCATGCGTGCTGCGCGGAATGCAGGCAAGCGTCGCTGCGGTAATAATAGACGTGGTTATCACAATGGCAAAAAATATCGTAAAGGACAAGAGAATTTTCCCCGTAATTATCATGCTTGCGGCGTTTGTTCTTTCCTATATAATGGGCGTAAACGTAATATATATCATTTTGGTGTGCGGGGCAATAGGCGCGCTGTCGGCGGTCGGAAAGGATAAGAAATGATTTATTTGCAGCTTTTTCTTAGTTTTTTTCAGATAGGACTCTTCAGCTTCGGCGGCGGATATGCCGCCATGCCGCTGATACAAAACCAGATAGTAAATATTCATCATTGGATTGACATGAACGCGTTTTCGGATATTATAACAATTTCGCAGATGACGCCGGGACCGATTGCGGTAAATTCCGCGACGTTTGTCGGAATACAGCTTACAGACATATGGGGCGGAATAGTAGCGACGCTCGGGTGTATTTTCCCCTCAACCGTGATTGCTATACTGCTCGCGCGCGTGTATTATAAATACAGAAGCTTGTCGGTCATGAAAGGCGTAATGAACGGGCTTCGTCCCGCGGTTGTGGCAATGATTGCGTCGGCAGGGCTTGAAATTCTGATGCTGTCGCTGTTTCGGGGCGAGGGCTTTTCGCTGTCGGTTGAAAACGTTGATTTTATAGCCGCAGGTATTTTCCTGCTGTCGCTTACAGTATTAAGAAAATTCAAGGTAAATCAAATTATCGTAATGACCGCCGCGGGAATTATCGGCGGAATTGTGTATATGCTCGTGTAATCGGGCGCGGGATTTCAATTTTTTTGAAAAATAGTATTGACATTTTCGGCGGTTTATGGTAGTATATCAAGGTACGAGAAGTGTGGAGAAGTATCGAAGTGGTTATAACGGCCCGCACTCGAAATGCGGTGTACCCTAACGGGTACCGTGGGTTCGAATCCCACCTTCTCCGCCATATTATCGGGGTGTAGCGCAGGTGGTAGCGCACTTGACTGGGGGTCAAGGTGCCGCAGGTTCAAGTCCTGTCACTCCGACCATAATCACAACGGGTGAACCGTTGTGATTTTACCTATCGGGATGTGGCTCAGTTTGGTAGAGCACTACGTTCGGGACGTAGGGGCCGCAGGTTCAAATCCTGTCATCCCGACCATATAAAAAAGCACAGCGAATTTCCGCTGTGCTTTTATAAAAATTATCGGGGTGTAGCGCAGGTGGTAGCGCACTTGACTGGGGGTCAAGGGGCCGCAGGTTCAAGTCCTGTCACTCCGACCATACCGAGTGTCCTTATTGGACTTGAACCAATAAGGACATTCTTTTTTTGTG
>CAZBXN010000038.1:0-12182 GCA_964496015.1 uncultured Lachnospiraceae bacterium
GTAGACATACTTATGTGCCATTTACTATTCCTCCTGTATAATTTATTTATTTTGGTTTTAGACCTATGTTATTATTATAACAATTTTTTTATGGGTTGTCTACACTAATTTGTAATTTTTTTGTAATTTTTTAATTTATTGCAAAAAAATCCCCTTGACAAATGTCACCTGTTGTGTTACTATATACATAGAATAACGATATATAAAGGAGACCTACAGATGAAAATTAACAAAGAGCTTTTAAAAGGCAGCACGGCAATCATGATTTTATCCATGCTTGAAAGAAAGGATATGTACGGTTATCAGATTATGCAGGAGTTAAAACTGATGTCGGATAATACCTTTGAATTAAAGGAGGGAACGCTTTATCCTCTGCTGCACGCACTTGCAAACGAAAGCGCAATCGACTGCTATTGGTTTGACACAGAAGAGGGCAGACGCAGAAAGTATTATAAAATCACCAATGCGGGCAGAGAAATGCTCGCAGAAAAAAGGCGGGAATGGAGTGTTTATGTTAAAGCAGTAAACAATGTCATAGGAGGGCAGACAAATGAAAGCATCTGATTTTATTGACAGAGTCATAAAAGAGGTTAAGTACAAACCGCGTCATGAGGAAATACGCTGCGAGCTGCGGTCACATATAGAGGAATTAACGGAGCAGTGCGAACGCTTTAACGGCGTAACGGCGGAGGAAACGGCAGTAAGCTATATGGGCGACGCGCAGGAGCTTGGCAGGAAGATAAATAATCAGTATCGTATGCCGTTTAATAATACTTACGGCATTGCAATCTGGTCTTTCATTAACACAATGCTTATTTACGCTCTTTATCCCATATGGATTTATATATGGAACAGATACCCGACAAAGATTACCTATGCGGTTATTGTACCTGTGATATATATTATTTTAAATGTTTTTTATTTAAAGCGTGGACATTTTAAGTTTGCCCTGCGCGATTGGCGCGACATTTTATTCGGAACTCTTGCAGGTGCGGCAGTAAGTATCGGCTGCTTGCTGATTGTTTCATATTTTTTTCAATTTGGATATTACCCTTACGGCGCACTATGTAAAATTCCGATAAAGTGGGAGCCGTATAATTATGATATGCCTATGATTTTATTTAATTTCTGGCTTTGGTGGATGATATATATGGTATCACTCGGAAAGCCGAAAAAGAGCAAGGGTGAGGGAATATACTTATACAGACCCGATTTGTTATCTCATGTCAGTGTGGGTGTAAGTGATGATGAAGATAACCGTAATGACACATGGTGGGATATATTCGGCGAAAAATAAATATTAAAAAATAACAGGGCGTGAGCCCTGTTATTTTTATGTGAAAATCACATTATTTCTTCTTGTTTGCTTTTCTTTCCTGTGCCGCCTGAGCGCGAGCCTTAATTTCCGACTCTCTCCATGCGCCGAGGAAACCGCTGGCAACGAAGATTGAAGTATACGCACCCGCGATAATGCCGACAATAAGCGGAAGCGCGAACTGTCTGATAGTTGAAACGCCCAAGATATAGATAAGAACTATTGTAATAAGCGTTGTAACAGTTGAGTTAATCGTACGTCCGAGCGTTTCCATAACGCTCTTGTTCGTAAGTTCCGTAATCGTTTCGTTCTTTCTGCGAAGTCTTAAATTCTCACGAATTCTGTCGAAGATAACGATTGTGTTATTGATTGAGTAACCTACAACCGTAAGCATTGCCGCGATAAACGTCGTGTTAAGCGGAATGTTTGTTATCGAATAAACCGACGCCATAACAAATATGTTTATAGCAAGCGCAACAACCGCCATAACCGCGCTTCTCCACTCGAAACGGATTATAATGTATACTAAGATACATATAATGGCAAGCAGCGTGTACAATAGCGCCTTTCTCTGAACCTCGTTACCGAAGCTTGCCGAAGCCGACGATACCGACAGCAAGTCGCTGTCCTGTAAATTGTACTTTTCCTTTAAAGCGTTAAAAATCTCATTTTTAACATTTTCTTCAACAGGCGGAGTTTTAATAACCGCAACCTGACTGTTGTCGCCTGTCTGAACGGTAGCGTTTACCGTGTCTGTGGTCTTTTCCTGAATAAGGTCTGCAACCTCTTTGTTGTTGAAGTCCGCGTGCATATTAACCTGCATTCTGATACCGCCCATGAACTCAACGTCATAGTTAAATCCGCCGTGAACAAGGTACATAACAATACCTATTACAATTACAAGTGCAGGAATAAGAACGAATTTCCATCTGTTTTCAGTAACTTTAATATTTTTCATTATTCCTCCGCACCTCCTTTAACAGCTTTTGCGTTATAAAACGCGCTTCTCTTCTGAATACCTATTCCGACAAGCTGCTTTAACAAGAACTTAGTAATTACGATAGCCGTAAACATTGAAAGGATAACGCCTATACCAAGTGTTGTTGCAAAGCCTGTTACAGTACCGATACCAGACAGATAAAGGACAACGCATGAGATAATCGTTGTTACGTTGGAGTCGAGGATTGCGGAGAAGGCTTTATTAAAGCCCGCGTCTATCGAAGCCTTAATTGTCTTTCCGAGTCTTAATTCCTCTTTCATTCTCTCGAATATGATACAGTCAGCATCGACTGCCATACCGATTGAAAGAACGATACCCGCGATACCCGAAAGGCTCAGATTTACTCTGAATACGCCCATAGCAAGCGCGATAAGACCTACATATATAAGAAGTGAAAGGTCTGCGATAAGACCCGGGATTCTGTACATGATAACCATGAAAATCATGATAAGAATAATACCGATTGCAGCGGCTGTAAGGCTTCTGGGAAGCGCTTCCGAGCCGAGCTCCGCGCCGACTGTTTCCTGTGTGATTACGTTTAAGTTAAACGGCAGCTGACCCGATTTAATCTTGTTTGCAAGGTCATGAGCCGTTTCGGCAGTAAAGTCGCCTGTGATGATACATGAATCGGAATTGATTTCCTCCGATACTCTCGGCGATGAAACTACATTTTCGTCCATCATGATTGAAATATAGTTCTTGCTTTCGCTTGCTCTGCCTGCGGCTGTTCTTGTCGCTTCCGCGAACTTGTCCTTTGCCTCGGCGTTAAATTCAACCTGAACGTAATGCTGCGACGCGCCCGCTTCGGAGGTTTTACCGTACTGGTATGTCGCATTTTTAATATCCGTGGCGCCCTCGAGGATTACGTTGCCGTCAGCATCTGTAAAGGTAAGCTTTGCAACGTCGCCGAGCAGGCTTGCCGCCTGGTCCGTTTCAAATACCGACGGAATTTCAACAGTTACTTTTCCGCCCTCGCCCTTTGAAATCTTCGCTTCCGTGTAACCCGCGTTTGTAAGACGCGTCTGGAAAATCGACTCGACTACATTCATATCGTCGTCTGTAGCGTCAATCGCATTTCCGTTGTCATCAGCCGCCTGGAAGGTTATAACCGAACCTCCCGCAAGGTCGATGCCCTTTCTGATACCCTTTTCCTCGTCAAACATGCCGCCGTATGAAAATCCCGCTATGTTGAAGCCGAAAAAGGCGACATAGTTCAAAATCAACGCCAGCGCAATGACAAAGCAAAGAGTAACAATACTCTTTTTCTTCATTTGCTTTCATTTCCTTTCTTTGAGGGTTCGCATAAAAACCCACTTTATAATCATATGGATATATTATACAACTATATCTTATTTTAGTCAATACCTTTTTTGTTAAATGAATTTAACAAAAAATTTACAGGCTTGTTCATAATTTGTTTACATTTTAACTTGACCAACAGGGGAAAATAATATACAATGTAAAAGAATTTATCAGAAAAGAAAGAAAATATTATGAACAGGAAAGAAAAAATATTATCATTTATACAGTCAAAAGAATATGTGCCGCTGAAAACTGACGAAATGGCGGCTGTTCTTTGCGTGCCGTCTGAGGACATGGACGAGTTTTTGTCATATCTTGACGAGCTGCAAAGCGAGGGCAAAATTTATGTCACGAAAAAGGGCAGATATATAGCGGTTGATGAAAATTCAGATGTTATATCGGGCGTTTTGCACTGCAATGCGCGCGGATTTTTCGGATTTGTGATAAACGACGGCGGCGACGTATTTGTCGCGGGCGATAATCTCGCGGATGCGGTAAATAACGACACCGTGCTTGTGCGGCTTGACGGCTCGGGTGACGGCGGAAGAAAACGCGAGGGGCATGTTATAAAGGTGCTGTCGCGCGGCAATAAAACGCTTGTCGGCGTTATCCGCCGCGAAAAAAACGGCTTTTATAAAATGTACCCCGACAGCAATCAGTTTTATTTTTCGGTAAGAATTGCGCCCGACGATATGATGAACGCGAAAATCGGCGACAGGGTTTCCGCCGAAATTACCGAATACGGCAGGGACGGCAAAATTTACGGCAGGGTTACAGCCGTTCTCGGAAACGAGCAGTCGTTAAAGGGCTGTATCGAGGGCATAATCCTCGATAACGGAATAAAGCAGGAATTTGACGAAAGCACGCTTAAAGAGGCGGAAAAAATTCCGAATGAAATTACGGATATAGGCGGCAGGGCGGATTTTCGCGATATGACGATTTTCACGATTGACGGCGACGACGCGCGCGATTTTGACGACGCGGTGTCTTTGTCAAGGCTTAATAACGGAAACTACAGTCTTGGCGTTCATATCGCGGACGTGACGCATTATGTCCTCAGGGACGGCGCGCTTGACCGCGAGGCGTTTACGCGCGGTACAAGCGTGTATCTTGCAGACCGCGTAATTCCCATGCTGCCCGAAAAGCTGTCAAACGGCATATGCAGCTTAAATCCGAATGTTGACCGCTTTACGCTGTCTGTTATTATGGAGGTAAGTCCCGAGGGACAAGTCGTGTCGCACGAGCTTAAAAAGGCGGTTATCCGCTCAAAGGAGCGAATGACATATAACAATGTAAATAAAATCCTGTCGGGCGACGAAGAACTTAACGAGCGATATTCGCATATTGTGCCGACGCTGCGGGAAATGGAAATGCTTGCCGAAATTCTGCGCAAAAAGCGCGACAAACGCGGCGCAATACAGTTTGATTTCCCCGAAAGCGGAATAAGAGTTGACGAGGACGGCAATCCGATTGAAATTGTAAAAATCGTGCGCGGAAAATCGGAAAAAATCATTGAGGAATTTATGCTTTTGGCGAATGAAACCGTCGCGGAATACGCGTTCTGGGCGGAACTGCCGTTTGTGTACCGAGTGCATGAAGCGCCGTCGCCCGAGAAGCTCACGGAATTTAACGCGTTTTTGCAAAATTTCAATCTTGCGGTAAAGGAGCGGATTGACGGCGACAGCCCGATACACCCGAAAGCCTTGCAGACAATCCTTGACAAGGTAAAGGACACGCACGAGGAGCGAATGGTAGCGACGCGTATGCTTCGCTCTCTTATGAAAGCCGATTACAGGACGGAAAATCTCGGTCACTTCGGCTTGGCGGCGAAGTATTATTGCCATTTCACCTCGCCTATCCGCCGTTATCCCGATTTAATTATACACCGTGCGCTGAAACTGTTCCTTGACGGCAAGGAGATACACCTTGACATGTCAAAAGCCGCCATCCAGTCGAGCGACAGGGAAGTTGCGGCGGAAAATACAGAGCGCGATACGGACGATTTGATGAAAACGGCGTATATGTCGCAGTTTATCGGTCAAAGCTTTGACGGCGTTGTGTCAAGCGTCACGAATTTCGGAATGTTTGTTGAGCTTGAAAATTCGGTCGAGGGACTTATCCGCGCCGAAAATATGGAGGGAGACTATTTCGAGTTTTACGAAAGCACAAATTCGCTTGTCGGCAAGAGAACGGGACGGATTTACCGTATCGGCGACGAAGTAAGCGTCGTTCTCGCAAGAGCGGATATAATATCGCGGCAGATTGATTTTGTGCTTGAAAAGGACGCAAAAACATATGAGCGAAAACATTTGTATAAAGCGAAAAAGCAGGTCGCGGCAAAGAAGAAAAAAAGCGGAAATTACAGGAAACGGGTAGTTAAAAAGAGGAAAAGATAATGGATAAATTTGAATTGATTGTGCCGACATTATTCGGCTTGGAGCATTTCGCGTCGCGCGAGATACGGCGGCTCGGCTATGAAACGACGGCGGTAGAGGACGGAAAAATCACGTTTTCGGGTGATTTGGAGGCTATCTGCCGCGTAAATATGAACCTCCGCACGGGCGAAAGAGTTCTTATAAAAATCGCAGAATTTACGGCTGTTACCTTTGACGAGCTTTTTGAAAAGACAAAGGCTGTCGATTGGGAAAAATGGGTCGGCAGAAACGACGCGTTTCCCGTTAAGGGCTACAGTCTGAAATCTAAGCTTGCGAGCGTGCGCGACTGTCAGGCGATTATTAAAAAAGCGGCTGCCGAAAGGCTGTCGTCGGTTTACGGTATCGAATGGCTTCCCGAGGAGGGCAGTACATACCAAATACAGTTTTCTATTTTAAAGGACAAGGTAACGCTGATGATAGACACGTCGGGCGAACCGCTTCATAAGCGCGGTTACAGAAAAGTGTCAAACCTCGCGCCGCTTAGAGAAACAATCGCGGCGGCAATGGTTATGATGAGCTACTGGAGGTTTGAATATCCGCTCTGCGACCCGTTCTGCGGCAGCGGAACAATTCCGATTGAGGCGGCTATGTTTAAGCGTAATATCGCGCCCGGACTTAACAGACGCTTTGCGGCGAATGAGTTTAAGCAGATAACAGAAAGTATGTGGAAAAATGCCGCAGACGAGGCAAAATCGCTTGAAAAGGATGTGCCGCTTGAAATTTACGCGTCCGATATTGACGAAAAAACCGTGGATTTGGCGGCGGAAAACGCGCGTATTGCAGGCGTCGGCGAATGGGTAAAGCCGCAGGTGAAAAATGCGCTTGATATTGATTTTAGTATGCCTTACGGCACGATTATATGCAATCCGCCCTACGGCGAACGGCTCGGTGAGAAAAAAGACTGTGAACAGCTTTACCGCGGCATGGGAAAATGCTTCTCAAAGCTCGATAAATGGAGTTGTTATATTCTTACCTCCCACGAGGGCTTTGAGGAATTATTTGGAAAAAAATCAAGCAAAAAACGGAAAATTTATAACGGCATGCTAAAATGCAGTATTTATCAGTATTTTGCTCCAAAACCAAGTATTAAACCTTGACAAACAGCGTATAATTATGTTAAAGTAAGTATACAAATTTATATTATATCTGGGGCTGCAATGGCTTCGACAGGGATAGGGAAACCGAAACAGCGAGCGGTGTTGAGTTCCACCTAAAACGGCTTAAATTTTAAATATAAACGCTAACGATTACGAATTAGCAGCTGCCTAAATTGCAGCGTGTCTCCTCTGCGAGGACCACGGCGCAGACTGAGGCAAATACCAGTGGTGAACGTGAGTTAAGGCGTGTCCTGCGCCTTTTCCATGACCTTTAGGACTACTGCCGGTATAGCTTTGGTTATGGAGCAGTACCGGCGGGAATAATAACCATAACCTGCGCTCGGAGAAGTTTCGGCGGATTTATTTTTGGACAGGAGTTCGATTCTCCTCAGCTCCACCACAAATAAAAAAGGAATAGGCTTAGCCTGTTCCTTTTTTATTCCTCCTGACCCGACAGCTTTGCTGTCTGGTCGGCTGTAATTAGCGCGTCGATAATTTCGTCGAGCGAGCCGTCGAGGATTTGTTCCAGTTTATACAGCGTCAGGTTTATTCTGTGGTCGGTTACGCGTCCCTGCGGGAAATTATACGTTCTTATTCTCTCCGAGCGGTCGCCCGAGCCTACCTGCGATTTTCTCTCGTCGGCAATTTCCTTGTGACGCTGCTCCTCCATTACCTCGTAAATTCTTGAACGTAGGATTTTCATAGCCTTATCCTTGTTCTTATGCTGCGATTTTTCGTCCTGACACGAAACGACAATGCCCGTCGGAATATGCGTAATTCTCACGGCAGAGTCGGTCGTGTTTACGCACTGTCCGCCCGGACCGCCTGCGCGGAACACGTCAATTCTCAAATCGTTCTGATTTATCTCAACCTCCACGTCCTCGACCTCGGGGAGCACTGCGACAGTTACGGCTGACGTGTGAATACGTCCGCTCGACTCTGTTTCGGGAACGCGCTGGACGCGGTGAACGCCGCTTTCAAATTTCAGGCGGCTGTACGCGCCCTGACCCTCGATTGAGAAGCATACTTCTTTATAACCGCCTATGTCGGTCGGGCTGGAATTTAATATGTCAATTTTCCAGTGACGCGTTTCGGCATACATTGAGTACATACGCATCAAATCCGCCGCGAAAAGCGCCGCCTCGTCGCCGCCCGTGCCGCCGCGGATTTCAACGATTACGTTCTTTTCGTCGTTCGGGTCTTTCGGCAAAAGCAGGATTTTCAGTTCCTCGCTCGTTTTTTCAATTGTTTCCTCCGCTTCGGACATTTCAAGTCGTATCATTTCCTCAAAATCCTTGTCCTGTCCCGCGTCGAGCATTTCCTTGTCATCGGCGATTGTCTGCTTCGCGGTCTTATATTCGCGGTATTTGTCTATAATCGGCGATAAATCCGAATGTTCCTTGCAGTATTTGCGCCATGCGTCCTGGTCTGCAATAACCTCAGGGTCGCTTATTTTTTCCGAAACGAGCAGAAAACGCTCCTCTAACGCTTCTAATTTATCAAACATTTTCATTTCCTCTTTCAATTCATGATTTAACTATTTTAATATATTTTCTTTTTCATGTCAACCGCTGTATATGCTACAGATTAAAAAATTTAGTTGCGACGCCGAAATAAATCAAAATCGACGCGGCGTCAACAATGGTTGTAATAAGAGGCGCCGCCATTACTGCGGGGTCAAGCTTCAGCTTTTTGGCAAGCATCGGCAGCGAACAGCCGATAAGCTGCGACATGACTACAATTCCCACAATTGACAGGCTTATTACAAGCGTCAACGCCATTTTCTGCGGGTTATCCCAATACATAATCATAATGCGTATGCCGTTTACAACTGCGAGCGTAACGCTTATTATAAGCGACACCCGAAGCTCCGTCCACACGACCTTAAAGAAATCTTTTAAATGTATCTGGTCAATCGCCATGCCGCGTATTATCATAGTCGAGCTTTGCGAACCGCAGTTTCCGCCCGTACCCATAAGCATAGGTATAAACCCGACAAGCACGGGCAGCGTGCTGAAAGCCGCTTCGTAATAATCGAGAATTTTCCCCGTAAAAATCGCTGACAGCATAAGTATTAAAAGCCACAAAACCCTGTTTTTGGCGTGCCTGAAATCCGAGGTGTTGAAATACGATTCCTCCGTCGGGCTGATAGCCGCCATTCGCTCAATATCCTCGGTCGTTTCGTCCTGCATGACGTCGATAGCGTCGTCGAACATGATAATTCCGACAAGGCGCATTTCATCGTCCACAACGGGCATTGTTACAAAGTCGTATCTGCCCATCTTTTTCGCGACGTCCTCTTTGTCGTCGGTCGTTTTGACACAAATGGGGGTAGTGTCCATAATTTCCGAAATAATCTCGTCGGGCTCGGCGAGCAGCAGGCTGCGGACGGTTATATATCCGAGAAGATGTCTGTTGTCGTCCGTTACATAGCAGGTGTAAATTGTTTCGGTATTCGTAATTGTGCGGCGTATGCGCTTTATAGCGTCATTTACGGTCATTGTCGGACGGAGGCTGATATATTCAACACTCATCAGGCTTCCCGCACTGTCCTCGGGATACTGCAAAATTTCATTTATGATTTTGCGCGTGTCGGGGTGAGTGTTCGCCAAAATCCGCTTTACGACATTTGCGGGCATTTCCTCAACAATGTCAACCGCGTCGTCTACATACAGCTCGTCAAAGACCTCTTTAAGCTCGTTATCGGAAAAACCGCTTATCAGCAATTCCTGACTGTCGGAGTCCATGAGCGCGAAGGTGTCCGCCGCCAAGTCCTTCGGCAAAAGACGGAACAAAAGGGGCAGAAAGTCCTTCGGCAGCTCCTCAAAAACCGCTGCCAAATCCGCCTCGTTCATGGTTATTAAAATATCGCGGAGCGCGGTGTATTTTTTCGCGCGCAAAAGCGCGGAAATTGTCTGTTCAAATGTAATTGCCATTTCTGCCGCCTCCTTATCTGTTTAATTATATTACACTTTTTTTAAGATGTCAAACCGTTTTTCTTGATTTTTTGACGTGCGTATGCTAAAATAGACTTATAAAGGAGCGTGATTACCGTGGCAGATGAGAAAAACACAAAAAAGAATGTAGGTAACGACAAGGAAAAATCCGAAAATTGGCCCGAAGAAGCAGTTCAGGATATACTTGACTATATCGAGGAGCAGGGAATTTATATAAGGGAATAATTAAAAAAGCGTAATATTTCATAATATTACGCTTTTTTGTTATTCAAAATCATTTAAAGAACGCATCAAATTTTCGCACAAGGCGCGGATACGCGTTTTATAAGCCTCAACCTCGGACTTGACGCTCAGCATTTCCTGATGCTTTCTTATATGCTCGTCGTCAATCTGTTTTGACAGCCTTGACGCGTCAAGCTTCGCCTTGCTGATTATCGTCTGAGCCTCGACGTTGGCATTTCTGCGTATGTCCTCTGCCGACTGCCGCGCGACGTCAATGGATTTCTGCATGGTTTCTTCCATTTGCTTAAAATGCTCGACAGTGTTTGTCATAAGCGCGAGCTTATCCTTAATCGCCTGATTTTCTTTGCATAAAAGCTCAAAATCCTGAATTACAATATCCAGAAAATCGTCAACTTCGTCGCAGTCGTAGCCCTTGATTTTCTTTGAAAATTCCTTGTTTTGAATATCAATGGGTCTTAGCATTTTATCCACGTCCTTTCCGTGTTTACACGCTGATTTTAATTGTTATATGAAGTTTTCCGCTGCGTGTCTTATTTCCTGCCTTATCAACCGTAAACCGCCCGAAACCGCGGACGGATACGAGGTCGTTTTCTTTTACCTCCTGCGCCGTCCGCATTTCCTCGCGGTGATTTAGCTTTACCGCGCCCGAGCGTATAAGCTCGGCGGCTTTGTTCCTCGAAATATTGACCGCGCCCGAAATAACGGCGTCAAGACGCATGGAGGCGCATATAATATCCGATATTTTATATTCCTTTTCGGGAATTATGACGTTGGTGGGGGATATGACTTCGGTTTTAACGCCCGTGTTCGCGACTTTTTTGATATTGCGCGCAATATAATCGGCTATATCATTATACGCGAAAACGTACGCCGTATTACCGTCAATAAGAATATCGCCGATTTTTCCGCGTTCTATACCAAGCGACATAACAGTTCCGAGATAATCGCGGTGCGAAAGCTGTTTTGAAAACGAAGAAGTGAATTTCACTGCCGACACGGGGAACAGGTTTTCGTCCGCGTCCTCCCATTCGGGAAAGACGCCGAGTATTTTGCGCTCGGCGTCCTTAAATCCTCCGTAAAACATAGTGTTATATCCGTACGGAAATCTCATATTGTCCTGTATGTCGGCTGTTTCGCTGCCGTCAAGAAACGGCGAGAACCGCGCCGAGGAATACTTTTCGCAAAGCCTGAACAAATCCTCCGTCTTTGCGAGCAGTATCTTACATTGCCCAGTCAAAGCTGTTCCTTGCCTGTTCTTTTATATTGTCGCCAGTAATATCAATATTTTTCGGGGCTGCGACAAATATACCGCCGCTTACGCGTCTGATATTTCCGCTTACGCCGTAAACCGCGCCCGCCACGAAGTCAACTATTCTGCGAGCCTCGTTTGCGTCGAGCATGCCAACGTCAAAAATAACCATTCTGCCGCCTTTGATTTCGTCGGCTACTTTTGTTGAAGCGTCAAAATTCTCGGGCTTTATAATTCTTACTCTCGAAAGATTCGGGGAACTCATCGGAACTACCTTTGACGCGGGACGCTTTGGGAAAGTGCGGTAATTCGTTCTTTCTTCCTCTTCGTCCAGCTCCTCCTCGTCATAATATTCATCATCATAGTAGTCGTCGGTTTCCAGACCGATAAAGTTTTTAACCGTATTCAAAAAGCTCATATTAGATTTCCTTTCTTTCATTTTGAATAATCGCGCGCGCCGAAAACAGCGCTGCCGACACGGACCATATTTGCGCCATGCTCAATCGCTGTTTCAAAATCGCCGCTCATACCCATAGACAAGTATTGCATAATAACATTATCGCACATATTTTGCTTTCTGTCAA
>CAZBXN010000039.1:0-3006 GCA_964496015.1 uncultured Lachnospiraceae bacterium
TGTAGCTTATTTATCCCTCATCCGTCATTTCCTTCGGAAATGCCACCTTCCCCTTGAGGGGAAGGCAAATAAACCACAACTTATCCTCTTATTCCAATTTACAGCATATTCAAATAAGGAGAAAAATAATGTCTAAAGAACAAATGACGCCGATGATGGTACAATACCTTAATACTAAGGACGAATATCCCGATTGTATTTTATTTTACCGTCTTGGAGATTTCTATGAGATGTTTTTTGACGACGCGATAAAGGCGTCGAAAGCGCTTGAAATAACGCTTACGGGAAAGGACTGCGGAATGAAGGAACGCGCGCCTATGTGCGGCGTTCCTTTTCATAGTGCGTCAAGCTATATCGCAAAGCTTATTGACAAGGGCTTTAAAGTCGCGATATGCGAGCAGGTGGAAGACCCGAAAGCCGCTAAGGGCATAGTAAAGCGCGAGGTTATCCGCGTCGTGACGCCGGGCACGATTATTGACGAGGCTCTGCTTGACGAAAACAACAACAATTATCTTGCCGTTATTTCAAAGGTTACGGGAAAATACGGTATTGCCGTTTGCGATATTTCAACGGGCGAGATTTACGCGACAGAGGTACAGTCTGCCGATATGGTGATGAACGAAATAGCGCGGTACGAGCCGAGTGAGATTATTTTAAACGGAAGCGCAGGCAAGGAAACAAAACAGGAAATCGAGGGGCGTTTTCATATTACGCCCGATATACATGATGATGAATTTTTCCTGAACACTGATGCGGAAAACAGGATTTTAAGTCAGTTTAACAAGGCAAGTCTTTCGGAGCTTAATATTGAAAATAAGCGTGACGCTATAATCGCTGTCGGCGCAATGCTCAAATATTTGGAGCATACGCAGAAACAGGGGCTTTCGTATATAAATACGCTCAATATTTACGAGGTCGATATGTATATGGACCTTTATATGGCGACGCGCCGAAATCTTGAAATTACCGAAACAATGCGCGATAAGCTAAAGCGAGGCTCGCTTTTGTGGGTGCTTGACAAAACAAAAACGTCCATGGGCGCGAGAATGTTAAAGCAGTGGGTTGAAAAGCCGCTCATAAACCCGATTGAGATAAATAAAAGATTATATTCGGTTAAAGAACTCGTTGATAATTTAATGCTTCGTGATGAACTCATTGACGCGCTGTCGGGCACTTATGATATTTCTCGTATTATAAGCCGTTTGTCGCTTAACACGGCGTCGCCGAGAGATTTGGTGTCCCTCAAACTGACGCTTACAAAGCTTCCCGAGCTTAATATGGCGCTTAGCGGCGCAAAATCGCCGATACTAAGCGGTATTGCAAGGAATTTTGACATCTTGGCAGACGTACGCGAGCTAATCGACAGCGCAATCTCGGACGACGCGCCGCTTACAATGAAAGACGGCGGAGTAATCAAAAAGGGCTTTAACGAGGAGATAGATACGCTCCGCTTTGCAATGACGGACGGTAAAAAGTGGCTTGCCTCGCTCGAAGCGCAGGAAAAGGAAAAAACGGGAATACAAAAGCTTAAAATAGGCTACAACAAGGTTTTCGGCTATTATATTGAGGTCACGAAGTCAAATATCGGCGACGTTCCTGAAACGTATATAAGAAAACAGACGCTCGCAAACTGCGAGAGGTATATAACGCCCGAGCTAAAGGAAATCGAAAACACAATTCTTGGCGCGTCGGAAAAAATAATATCGCTTGAAGGGTATGTCTTTGAGCAGGTGCGCGAAAAGGTCGTAAACGAGATTGAAAGATTAAAGAGGGCGGCGCAGATTATTGCCGTTACCGACACGCTTTGCTCGCTTGCCGAAACGGCGTACAAAAACAATTACGTTATGCCCGAGATAAGTCAGTCGGGCGAGATTGTTATTAAAGACGGCAGACACCCTGTTGTTGAAAAGATGTCGCGCGATAATATTTTTGTGCCGAACGACACTGATTTGAATACGGAAGATGACAGAATGATTATTCTCACGGGACCGAATATGGCAGGAAAATCTACATATATGCGCCAGACCGCGCTTATTACGCTTATGGCGCAGATAGGCAGCTTTGTTCCCGCATCATCGGCGAAAATCGGCGTTGTCGATAAGATTTTCACGCGTGTTGGCGCGTCGGACGACATCTCATCGGGACAGAGCACATTTATGCTTGAAATGACGGAGGTCAGCAATATTTTAAAGAACGCGACGAAAAATTCGCTTGTGATTTTGGACGAAATCGGCAGGGGAACAAGCACGTTTGACGGGCTCGCAATCGCGTGGGCAGTCGCGGAATATATCAGGGACAAGAAAAAAATCGGCGCGAAAACGCTGTTCGCGACGCATTATCATGAGCTTACCGCGCTTGAGGATACATTGGAGGGCGTTAAAAATTATAATATTGCCGTAAAGAAGCGCGGCGACGATATTACATTTTTGCGTAAAATCGTGCGCGGCGGCGCGGACGACAGTTACGGTATCGAGGTTGCCGCGCTTGCGGGAGTGCCGAAAGAGGTAATAACGAACGCGAAAAAGATATTAAAAAGTGTTGAAAATGATGAAATAAGCGTTCAGCAGCCAAAGCGAGAGGAAATGCATGAAATTCAAAATCAGATTGGTTTTGAGGATAATGCGGCGAATGAAATTGCCGAGGAATTAAAGGGCTTGGATGTAACCACGCTTACGCCGATTGAAGCGCTTAACACATTGTACAAGTTAGCTAATAAGGCAAAAGAAATATAGAAAAGGTGATTGTTATGGGAAAAATTCATGTTCTCACAACTGAAATTTCAAACAGAATAGCCGCGGGCGAGGTTGTTGAGCGTCCGTCAAGCGTTATTAAGGAGCTTGTTGAAAACAGCATTGACGCAGGCTCGACAAAGATTACCGTGGAAATAAAAAAAGGCGGCACGGTCTATATGCGCGTGTCCGATAACGGTTCGGGCATGAGTGAGGAGGACGCGAAAATCTGTTTCCTGCGCCATGCGACGAGCAAAATTCAGACGGGCGACGACCT
>CAZBXN010000039.1:3106-12154 GCA_964496015.1 uncultured Lachnospiraceae bacterium
CCCGAAATCTCCTTTAAATTCATATCGGACGGCAAGGACAAGCTGTTTTCGGCAGGCGACAATTCGCTTCAAAACGCCGTTTATACCGTTTACGGCAAGGATTATGCAAAAGCGGTGCTGTCTGTCGATTACGAATACGAAAACATTCATATAACGGGCGTTATCGGCAAGGGCAACGTATCGCGCCCGAACAGGAATTACCAGAGTTTTTTTGTAAATAAGCGTTATATAAAAAGCCCGCTTATTATCCGCGCGGTTGAAGAGGCATATAAAAATCAGGTGATGATAGGCAAGTTTCCGATGGCGATTTTGAATATCGAAATAAATCCCGAAGCGGTTGATATAAACGTGCACCCGACAAAATTGGAGGTTAAATTTTCAAATGAAAAGGACATCTATCATGCCGTGTATTACGGCGTGAAAAACGCGCTTTACGCGCTGCCGAATGTGCCGAAAATCGAGCGTGAAACAGAATTTAAAAAGGACGAAACAACGCTTAAAAGCCAAATGTCTTTAAATGAAATTACGAAGCGTCCCGAAACGCCCGCGTACAATCCGCGCGAAAATCAATATTTAAAGCAAGCGGAGGCATTAAAGGAAAAGGCGGGGGAGCAGCGCGGCGCGCAAAAGCTTGCGGAAAAATATTCGGATTTCTTTGACACGCCTGTTACAAAAGTTCATGTCGCGGACTCAAATCCGCAGCTAAAGCACGGAAAATCCGTATCGTTTGACGGCGTGACATTTGCGGCAGATAAGGAACAGCCAATTGAACAGCCGCCCGAAACTCTGACGGAAACCAAACCGAGCGAACTGCAGGCGGACACGGCGGAAGAGGAAAATATATTCCTTGACGAATATTTTGAAGTGGTTGGACAGATTTTCAATTCTTATATTATAGTTGAAAAAAATGACGAAATGCTTTTAATTGACCAGCATGCGGCGCATGAACGTTTGAAATATGAGGAATTAAAACGCGATATGGAGCAAAAGCAAATTTATTCGCAGATTTTGCTTGAACCCGAGGTTGTGAATTTGACGGGCGAGGAGTTCGGCGCATATAGGGAAAATAAGGAGCTTTTAGATAATCTCGGCTTTGAAAGCGAGGAGTTCGGGGATAACGCCGTTTTAATCCGCAGCGTCCCCGGCGACGTTGAAATAGGTAATGTCGAACCGCTTGTAATCGAGCTTATCTCGCAGGCGGAAAACTCCAAAAAAGAGCTGATAACCGAGAAAAATCAGCGATTGCTTTATACTATAGCGTGCAAATCCGCCGTTAAGGCGAATATGAAAATGAGCGCGGCTGAAATGGAAACGCTTGTAAGAAATGTGTTCAGACTTAAAAACATCAACACCTGTCCGCACGGCAGACCGATTGTTGTCAGCATGAGCAAAAAAGAAATTGAAAAGGAATTTAAACGAATAACGTAATATGGAAAAAATACGATTGATAGTAGTCGCGGGACCGACCGCGTCGGGTAAAACCGCGCTTTCGATAGACCTTGCAAAGGCGCTTGACGGCGAGATTATATCAGCCGACAGCATGCAGATTTACAAGTTTATGAATATCGGCTCGGCAAAACCGACGGCAGAGGAGCAAAACGCCGTGCCTCATCATCTGATTGATTTTCTCGCGCCAGACGCGGAATGGAGCGTCGCCGATTATACGGCAAAGGCGCATGAGGTAATCGCGGATATTGTATCGCGCGGAAAAACGCCTGTAATGGCAGGCGGAACGGGGCTTTATATAAATTCGGTCGTAAACGACGTGTCGTTCGGAGAGATTGACACAGACTATAAAATCAGAGAAGAATTGGAGCAGATTGCAAAAATCGAGGGCGAGGAAAAATTGATTGAAATACTGCGTGAATTTGACCCCGTATCGGCGGAAAAAATCCATAAAAATAACGTAAGGCGCGTTATACGAGCGATTGAATTTTATCGGGTTACAGGTATTCCGATTTCAAAGCATCAGGAAATGACAAAGCAGGTCGTATCGCGGTATGAGCCGATTATGTTTATGATAAATTGGGACAGGGAAACGCTGTATGAGAGAATTAACCGCCGTGTCGATATGATGATTAACGACGGACTGATTGATGAAGTAAAACAGCTTATGGAAATGGGCTACGGCAAGCAAAATCAAGCCATGCAGGGGATAGGATATAAGGAACTGATTGATTATTTTGACGGCAAATGCAGTTTGACGGAAGCCGTGGATTTAATCAAGCAAAGCTCCCGACGCTATGCGAAGCGTCAGCTTACATGGTTTAGAAGAGATAACAGAATACACTACTTAACGCCCGAAAACGCGTTTAATGAGGCAATGAAAATTATTAAAAAAACCGATATGTAAAACATATCGGTTTTTTGTTATAATACCTTGTTTATAAAATCAATGGTTCGGGGTTCTTTCGGGTTTTTAATAATGTCGTCGGGAGCGCCCTCCTCGACTATATAACCGCCGTCCATGAAGATTACGCGGTCGGCAACCTCGCGGGCGAAGCCCATTTCGTGCGTTACGATTACCATAGTCATGCCGTCTGCGGCAAGCTGTTTCATAACGTTTAAAACCTCGCCGACCATTTCGGGGTCAAGCGCGGAGGTCGGCTCGTCAAACAGCATTATATCGGGGTTCATGCAAAGCGCGCGCGCTATTGCGACACGCTGCTTCTGACCGCCCGAAAGCTGGCTCGGATAAACATTCGCCTTCTCAGCCAAACCTACCTTGTCAAGCATATGTAAAGCCTGTTCCTTTGCCTCCGCCTTTGATTTTTTCTTCAAATCAACGGGCGCGAGCATAAGGTTGTCGATTACATTTAAGTTGTTGAACAGATTGAAATGCTGGAACACCATTCCGACATTTTCACGAACCTTGTTTATGTCGATTTTCTTGTCTGAAATGTTGTTGCCGTCTATTACGACGTCGCCCGAGGTAATGTCCTCAAGCCTGTTCATACATCTTAAAAATGTGGATTTTCCGCTTCCCGAAGGCCCGATTATGCAAACAACCTCGCCCTCGTAAATATCGGTTGAAATGTCTTTTAAAACCTCAAGCTTGCCGAAGCATTTTTCAAGATGCGAAACATGAATTTTAATATTATCTTTATTTACGGCCACGGCTCATTCTCCTCTCTATCGCTTTTGCAATTTTTGAAAGAATTGTTATTACAACCAAATACATAACGGCTACAATCGCCCATGTCTGGAACGATTTAAACGTGTTAGCCTGAACATTCTTCGCCTGATTAACAAGCTCGGGGAAGCCGATTACCGAAAGAATGGACGTGTCCTTTAATGTAATAATAAACTGATTTATAATGCTCGGAATCATTGTTCTTATCGCCTGCGGCAGCACAACTCTCTGCATTGTGCGCCAATAGGGAAGCCCAAGACTTCTTGCCGCTTCCATCTGCCCTATATCAACCGACTCGATACCCGCGCGGATAATTTCCGACATATACGCGCCGCAGTTGAGCGCAAGACAGACTGTACCCGCTTGCAGAGCGCTTAATGTTATATTGCCTATGCCCCAGATGTTGTTCAAAAGATACGGTACGCCGAAAAAAACAAAAAACGCAAGAACTATCATCGGAACTCCGCGTATAACATCAACGAAAATTGAAGAAATAATATTGCATACTTTGTTTTTTACAACGCTTAAAATTCCGAAAATCAATCCGAGAATACAGGCAAAAAACAATCCGCAAAGAGCGAGCAAAAGCGTCTGACCCATTGCACGCAGCAAAAGCGTTCCGTAATTGCTAATGATTTGAACCATTTATAAACCCCTTTCATACAAGACCAAAGAGATTGTTGTATGCGCAACAATCTCCTTTGAACCTGCACGTTAAATTTGTCTTTGATTAGCCGAGATATTTTGCGATAATCTCGTCATACTTGCCGTTAGCCTTGATGTTTGCAAGACCTGCGTTAAATTTGTCAAGCAATTCCTGACTGTTCTCGTTAAAGATTGCGAAGCCGTAGGGATTACCCTCGTTTTCCGTGCCCTCAACAATCTGAAGCTTTAAATCGCCGTCCTTGATTGACGAAGCCATAATCGGCGTGTCCTCAAAACAAGCTACATTCTGACCGCCAGCAACTGCCTGATACATTGTCGGCGAGTCCTCAAAATATGTAAGCTCGAAGCCGTACTGCTCCTTTAAGCTTTCAGCGTATGTAGCGCCCTGCGTACCTGTCTTAACGGCAACATTCTTGCCTGCCAAGTCAGTGAAGCCCTTGATGTCCGAGCCTTCCGCAACAGCCATGCACTGCGTAGCGTCATAGTAACCGTCCGAGAAAGTCCAGCCCGAAGCTTTTCTTTCGTCCGTGATTGACGCGCCCGCAATCATGCCGTCCGCCTGACCTGCCTGACAAGCCGCGATTGAAGCGTCCCAGCCGAGGCTCTTCATTTCATAGTCAAAGCCCTGGTCTTCTGCGATTGCCGCAACTATGTCAACGTCGATACCAACGAAGTTACCGCTTGCGTCGGTGTATTCAAACGGCTTAAATACCGTATCGGTTGCAATAACCCACTTTTTACCTGTTGTGTCCGCGTTTGTTGCCGTGTTGTCGGCAGCCTTCTGTCCGCAGCCTGCAAGCGATGCAACGAGCAACGCTGACGCTGCCAATACTGATAATAATTTCTTCATATTATTCTTTCCTTTCCTTCTATAGCTTTCTATATTTTTCCGTGCCGCTTTCTACGGCACTATATAATAATACACCAAAAATTTCTAAATGTCAAGAAAAAAGCGATAGAACCGTCAATTTAAAAATAGTTTTCAATTTCCTGAAGCGCGGAGTATCTCCTTGTCTCAGCATAATTAAACAGTTCGGCATAAGACGACTTATTCCAGCTTGTCGGATAGCGCTTTTTATGCTCGGCTCTCAGCGGTTTTATCTTTTCCGATAAATCGGTAATAATCGGCGCTACAGCGTCATACGAAAAATAATTGTCTATACATTCGCGGTAACGCGACTCGAATTTATGTCTGAAATCGTCATTTTTCAGCATTGATACCATAAATCTCTGCATAAGACAAGGCTCGTCCTCCAAAAGATAGCCGAGCGTTCCCGCCTCGCCTCTGTTCCAGCGCCAAAGCGCCGCGTCGCCCATAGAACCCGTGTCGGAAACGTGGTATCTGAGATTTTCAAATGTGCCGTCCATATCGGAAAGCGCCCATCTCCACCGTCCGTCAACCTTGTTTTCGGGATTTTTGTTTTTCCAGATTTTGATGTTGTTGAAGGGCCAGTCGGTATTTTCAAAATAGACATTTATCGCGTAATAGTCGATTAAATTGTCAATATCGAAATAGCCGCAGGCTTTCTCGTAATTTTCCCATACGGACATATCGTTGTTCGCGACAAAATTAAATTTATCCTTAAAATCCTGTAAGTCGCTGTCCTCGCCCTCGCTTAAATCGGCGTGGTCTCTGTCGTCGGATATTTCAACCATTGCGACGTCGGCGGAGTCTGCGAGGTCGTAATGCGACTTGAAGTAATTGTCGTCGTAACGCTCTCGTATTTCATGAACGCCCCAGTATTCGCCGTTTATAAACACAACCGAAGGCTGTCCCGCAATCGTATCGACATGCAGCGGCGCGGCGATTTTCTGGCAGAGCATATCGCGGATAAAATAGTTGTACCAGTCGTCGCCCGAGTTTTTAAGCAGGATTGCTTTATACGATTTAATGGCTTTTCCGCTGCTGTCAACGGCTTTTCCGTTAAAGAAATCGTACTTGAATTTCTTTTCGCCGCCGTTTTTGAGCGAAACATTCTCGCGCGCGTATACGCGCATCGATTTTTGCTGATACATTCTTGTAAAACCGCCGTGAATACGAAGTCCTACCGTCTGCGACACAACCTCGTTTCCCGAGGTGTCGAAAACCTCCATGTAAGCGTTTCTTTCCCATTCCGCGCCCTTGTTATAGTAATTGGGCGGAACGTATATTCCGTTTTCGCCGTCAAACAGGCTTCCCGACGGAACGGTGATTGAAATGACGGGAACTCTGTACCGCTCGAAAATATCGTTCGCAATAAAATACGAATGTACCGACGTAGCCGTAGAATTGCCGTTTTTGTCAAAAGCCTTGGCTTTTATGGTTGTCCCCTTAAAATACTGGCTTTTCGGCGGGACAAAATTTTCGTCCGTGGTACGTATATCGGATAAAGCGTTCTTTTCCCATGTTCTGTCCTGAATTTTTATGGGACCCGTATAAAGGTATGAAGAAGCGGTAGGTTCCGAGCCGTCAACCGTGTAGCGAATTACCGCGTCCTTTATTTTTGAGGAAAGCGTAAGCGTCACGGGTTCGGTATACAGTCCCGCGTCCTTTGAAAAATCGGGTGCGTATTCAAATTTTCTGTCCGTGTATTCCGTAAATTTCAAGTCCTCTTTGGCGTGCGCTATATCGGACGGGCTGAGCGAAGTGCCTTTATTGGATAACGCGATAAGCCCCTCGTACCATTCGACTTGTAAGCCGAACTGCTCCGCAAGCTTTCGCGCGGGAAGATAAGTTCTGCTTTCCATATTCAGGCTTCCGCTGCTGTCAATCGTAATTTCCTGATTTCCGACAGAAGCGGTTATTGACTTTTTCGCCTCGCTGTATCCGATTTTTGCGCCGAGAGCCTCGGCAACGCCCCTTACGGGCAGATATGTAACGTTGTTATATACAAACGGTTTCTCTTTTAGCTCGCTTACCGTATCATTTACCGATATATACTGCGTTTCTGCGGCGCAAAGCACAACGACGCTGTCTTTTTTCAGCGACTGCGGCGAAAACATTGTGCAGAGCAGAAGCGCGGCAATCATACCTTTTTGCAAATAAATCTCCTCCTTAATTTCATCAGACTGTTCATACGGTTATAATTGTACCATACGCGGGAAATAATTGCAATAATAAATTATTTATTGGAATAATCTTCTTTTTTTGTTGCTTTTTTATTTATTTGTTGGTATAATGTTTATATATACATTTAAGGAGGAATATGCGATGAAAGCAAAATACAAAAGGGTTCTCTTAAAAATCAGCGGCGAGGCGCTGGCAGGCGAAAACGGCTTCGGTCTTGACGAGGACACAATCGCGCGTATCAGCGAAAACATCAAAAAAATAGTTGATATGGGCGTTGAGGTATCAATCGTCGTCGGCGGCGGCAATATATGGCGCGGCAGGAGCGGCGAGAATATGGACAGGACGCGCGCCGACCATATGGGCATGCTTGCGACCGCGATTAACGCATTGGCGCTTTGCAGCGCGCTCGAAAACTGCGACGTTCCCACGCGTGTTCAGACGGCTATAGATATGCGGCAGGTTGCCGAGCCTTATATACGCGGTAAGGCGGTAAGACATCTTGAAAAGGGACGCGTCGTAATCTTCGGCTGCGGA
Source organism: uncultured Lachnospiraceae bacterium (assembly GCA_964496015.1). Lineage (GTDB taxonomy): Bacteria > Bacillota > Clostridia > UBA1381 > UBA1381 > JALEPO01. Next base: position 10,489 of record CAZBXN010000039.1, read on the forward strand.
ACGGGCAATCCGTTTATGTCAACCGATACCGCGGCGGCTTTGCGAGCCGTTGAAACCGAGGCGGAGGTTATACTTCTCGCGAAAAAAGTTGACGCTGTTTATGACAGCGACCCGAATGTGAACCCCAAGGCGAAAAAATATGATGTGCTTTCATTCAGCGATGTGCTTTCAAAAAATTTAGGCGTTATGGACTCCACAGCGGCTTCAATGTGCCGCGACAACAAAATGCCTATCCTTGTTTTCGGATTGAGCGACCCGAAAAATATCGTAAGAGCGGTAAAGGGCGAGAGGATAGGAACGCTTGTAAATAACGACGGAAAGCTTTAATTAAAAATATAATTTATTTTAAGGAGGAAAATATCATGGGAAAATATCCTGAAATCGAACAAAAAATGGAAAAGAGAATTAACGGCTATGCGGGCGAGTTAAAGACTATCCGCGCGGGACGAGCTAACGCGGCAGTGCTTGACAAAGTCGCGATTGACTATTACGGCACAATGACGCCCGTCGCGCAGGTGGGCTCAATTTCCGTACCTGAGCCGAGAACGCTTGTAATTCAGCCGTGGGACGCTACAATATTAAAGGAAATCGAAAAGGCGATTAACGCGTCGGAAATAGGTATCGCGCCGCAGAACGACGGCAAGGTTATACGCCTGAACTTCCCGCCGCTTACAGAGGAGCGCAGAAAAGAACTTGTTAAGCAGGTTAAGAAGTACACTGAGGAGGCAAAGGTTCAGATACGTAACGCGCGCCGTGACGCAATGGACGATTTTAAGAAACAGAAAAAGGACGGCGATATTACCGAGGACGATTTAAAGGGTATCGAAAAGGATATTCAGAATTTGACGGATAAATATATTGACGAGATTGATAAAATCAGCGCGGATAAAGAAAAGGAAATACTTGAGGTTTAATATGTTTTTCAGAAAGAAAACAACACATGAAATAGACCCTGCCCGACTGCCGCAGCATATCGGAATAATTATGGACGGTAACGGACGGTGGGCAAAAAAACGCGGGCTTCCCAGAAGCGCGGGACACAGCGCGGGCGCGGAAAGCCTTAAAAAAATAATCACATACGCGAATAAGCTCGGCGTGAAATACATCACGGTTTACGCGTTTTCGACGGAAAACTGGAAACGTCCGAAAGAGGAAGTCGATTATCTTATGAACTTACTCCTCAGCTATCTGCGCGACGCGGAAAAATCGCTTGCGGGTGAAAATGTCGTAATACGCGCTATCGGCTCGCGTAAGGAATTATCGGAAGAAATTCGGGAGCAGATAATAAAAACCGAGGAATTTACAAGCAAAAATACGGGAATTGTGATGAATATAGCGCTAAATTACGGAGCGCGCGAGGAAATCACAAACGCCGTAAAAGAAATTTGCCGCGAGGTCAAAAATGCTGAAACCGATATTGATAAAATTTCGGAACAAACAATAGAAAACCGCTTATATACGGCAGGTCAGCCCGAGGTTGACCTGCTTATCCGCACGAGCGGAGAACAAAGGCTGTCAAACTTTATGCTTTGGCAGGTAAGCTACGCGGAAATGTGGTTTACGGATAAATTATGGCCCGATTTTAAGCCGAGGGATTTAAGACAGGCTATAATAGATTTTCAAAACAGAGGTCGAAGGTTCGGGGGTGTTTAAATGAAAACGAGGG
>CAZBXN010000040.1:0-12144 GCA_964496015.1 uncultured Lachnospiraceae bacterium
GATGCTTGACATGTTGAATTTTTTATGATATAATTCAGATACAAGGTAAGGAATGGTTTTGACCGTTCCGCAACGAGTGTTTAGGTTAGAGAACTAACCTATGTCGCCTCTTATTGCGAGTAAGGGGCGACTATTTCTTTATGTTTTTGACTATTTCCAAAATGATAAGTAAACATATCAGATTAAAAACTGAATTCAAATCCATACCAACCACCCCCTTATGAGAGTGTCGGAACAGTCGCCGCCATTCCGTTTGTATCCGAGGTTTTTGACCTGTTTTCATTTTACACCAAACGACAGCTTTTGTCAACCGAATTGCGTATCAGACGTCTGTCCTCAACGAATTTTTTTCTTCGTGGGTCGCCCTCGGCGCGATATATAATCAGGTTTTCCAAATCAAACACAGAACTCCAGACAGTTTCAAAATCAGGCTCGCTGTCATACTGGCACATAAATCCGTAATCGCCTTTCAGAAGCTGTTTGGTATTTTCAATCAAGCCGCCGTTGATGTGTTTGGGAAAGCTTTCAATAACCGTTCGGTATCGCTTATGAGAGTCGTAATCATTACCGTCTGAATTATCATACGGCTGCATTTTATCGGAAGTAAAGCTGTTTACCGTACACACTATGCGGTCATTGCCGAAAACTTCGGCGTTTCGTATATTTTTTATGGTTGGAGTACATTCAGCCACAGCCATATTGCCGCTTTTATCCGCAATTAAAATATTGCAGTTAGACGCTATCGGCAAAGCCGTAAGCAACGAAATTGCCTGTTTGGTATCAGCCGCTTTTTCAAGCAGATACCTTACAATGAAGCACGAGTTAAAGCCGGGTTTTATGAATTTAAGGTCGGTCATCACAAAAGTCATAGCGACGGCAAGACCATGCTCGTTTAACCCCTCTTCGCCGTTAATAAAGGAGGAGGTTGTAATATTAAATTTGTTTCCGTTATTCGGTGCGTATATTTCGCTTTTGCTTCCGTCACGCAAATACGGCGGTAAATCATTGTTTCTGCCGTATATTGTTCTGCCGTTTTTGTAATAAGCAAATGCGGTACAGCCTCGTATTTCAGTGGGAATATTATTTTCCAGATTGTACATACAGCACCCCATACAAAGCAGCCATGAAACAAAATGCGTATAGTCGGCGCCTATCGTGTCGCTTACGCCCCTTATTTCCTCGCACACTTCAGGGAAAAAACTCCGTAATATTTTTTCGCTTTCCTTTCCGTGTTTAAGCTGAAAATCGTCTAATTGAAGCGGAAAAACTATATTTGCTTTTTGAAAAATTCTTCCGCGTTTAACGCCCATTTGATAATGACCGCCTTTTAGTCTTAAATGATACATCTTTGATTTTTCCTTTCTTCATTTCAATCTGTTTCCGAACGGCTTTTATATACCGTCCGATGCAAAATATATTCCGCATATTTTCACATTTCAAGCTTGCAGACTTATTCTAATTGAATAAAAATTTCTTGTCAATACCTAAAAAATACTTTTTCATTATTTTCTCAAAAACAGGTGACAATTACCGTTTAATGTGATACAATAGCTATATTAAATCAAACGGAGGAACGCGCTTTTGCTATGGATTTTTACAGAAACAAAAACGTACTGATAACGGGTCACACGGGCTTTAAGGGCGCGTGGCTTGCAAAAACGCTTGAAATGCTCGGCGCAAAAGTCACGGGCTATGCCTTAAAGCCTGCAAAGCCGTCTGTTTTCGGCTTGCTTAACCTGAATATACATTCAATAGTCGGCGATATTCGGGATTTTGACAAATTACAGGCGTGTTTTGCGGCGGCAAAGCCCGAAATTATATTTCATCTTGCCGCTCAGCCGCTTGTGTCGGAGGGATATGCTTTTCCTCGGGAAACCTACGAAACAAATATCATGGGAACGGTAAACGTTCTGGAATGTGCAAGGCTCTCGGACAGCGTAAAATCGGTTGTAATAATTACAACCGACAAGGTATATAAGGCGGACGGAGCAAAGCAAGCGTTTTATGAAACCGACTTCCTTGACGGTTTCGACCCCTATTCAAACAGCAAGTCCTGCGCGGATATGATAACACGGTGCTACAGAGATTGTTTTTTAAAAAACAGGATTGCCGTTTCCTCGGCGCGCGCGGGAAACGTGATTGGCGGCGGGGATTTCTCGGAAAACAGGATTGTTCCCGATTGTGTCCGCGCGGCTCTTGACAGGCGTGATATAATTATAAGAAATCCGAACGCCGTAAGACCGTATCAGTTTATCATGGACACGCTCCGCGCGTATTTGCTGCTTGCGCGGCGTCAGTATGAGGATATAAGTCTTGCGGGAAGCTATAATATAGCCCCGTATGAATACATAAACAACGCGCGCCTTGCCGATATTTTCTGCAAGACATGGGGCGGCGGTATTTCATGGAAAACGGGAAACGCTCTCGGTTTTCAGGAAACGGAAAATCTTAGAATTGACGGCGGCAAAATCAAGTCCGTACTGGGCTTTGAACCCCAATACGACATTGAAACCGCAATCGGTAAAACGGTTGAATGGACAAGAATATACAGCCGAAACGGCGATATAAACGCTGTCACCGAACAGCAAATAAAAAACTGCATAAGAGGTTAAAAAAATGGACACGTATTTATTGAAGGAATTCAACTACAGCAACGGAAAGGGCAGCCGTATGTGGCTCGGCGACATTAACGGCGACGGCTTGACGGAAATCGTCATGGTTCAGCCCGACTGCGGGTTTGACGACCGTTTTTATCCGCACAGCGTCGTGAGCGCGGCGGCGTATAATTTAAACGGCGAAAAGCTCTGGCAGATAGGCGCGCCCGACCCGAATACCGACGGCAGCGGTTCGGACATTCCCGCGCAGATTTACGACATCGACCATGACGGAAACAACGAATTTATCTGCGTTATGAATGACGAGCTTTGTATATTCGACGGAAAAACGGGCGGCTTAAAGGAAAAGCATATTATTCCCAACGAGCACGCGCACGACTGTATTATAATCGCGGATTTGGAGGGCACGGGCTATCCGCAGAACATTATTTTAAAGGACAGATATAAGCAAATCTGGGCTCTTGATACTAATTTCAAGGTTATGTGGACGTTTAAGGGCAATGTCGGTCACTATCCGTGGGTTTATGATTTAAACGGTGATGGAAAGGATGAAATCATTGCTGGATATACGGTGCTTAACGGCAACGGAGAAACTCTCTGGACGATTGACATGGAAGACCACGCCGATTGTATCTGGGTATGTGATTTAATGCAGGACAAAAAACCCGTTGTGCTTGTCGGAGGCGCGGACACTACGGCATACAGCGCGGACGGTAAGCTTTTATGGCGTTTTACCGACACGGTGGAATCGCAAAATATCGCGCCCGGAAATTTCATTCCCGAACATAAGGGAACGGAAATTGCCGGACTTGACAGAATTGCGCGAAATGATGTGATTGGCGAGGACGGAAAGATTATTCCGGCTCCTGACGGCAGGGACGGCGTTTTTGTTTTTGACTGCGATGCGAAATCCCTGTTTAAAGAGGACAGAGAAGTCCCGGGCTGGAAAACTATTGTCACTATGATACATAATTTTGACAGGAGCGCAAAGGATTACATTCTTGCATACCGCCGCAGCGATACGACAGGCGGCGTATATGACGCTCAGATGAACGAAATATTCAAGCTGCCGTTTCAGGGTCATGTTATGTGGACGGATTTAACAGGCGACGGCTTATCGCAGCTGCTTTTGTATAACGACGAAAAAATCGCGATTTTCTCAACCGAGGAAACGGATTTGACAAAACCCGCCGTGCCGTATTCAAGACCGCAGCCGAAGCGTCTTTATAACTGGACGCGCTATTGGGGCAGCGAAATGAGCGCGGATAATTACGCGGTAAATTACATAACAGGCGATTTCACGACAAATGACATTTCCTCATGGGCAATAAAATGCGCGTCGGCAAAATCGGACACCTCTCTTGTTACGCGCGCGGACTTTATCGTACTGCTCGTAAACGCGCTCGGCTTAAAGGCGTATTTTGACGATAATTTCAGCGATATTTTAAGAAGAGATTATTATTACAACGCTGCGGGAATTGCAAGAAAGCTCGGAATAGTAAAGGGCAGTACATTAAATCCCGAAAAGCCGATAAAAGCAAAAGACGCAATGGAAATGCTTAAAAACGCGAACGTCATGGCAGTGATGAACGTAAGCCCCGAAACGGAGCTTCAGAAATGGCAGGTCGCAAGAATATTTGTGGGAATTTAATAAAAAGCAAAATAAAACGGAGGCGGATTAAAAATCCTAACCTCCGTTTTTGACACGGATTATGTATTCCGTACCCCAGTCGAATTTAACCTCTTCCATATGCGCCTCGACGCCGCTTTTTTTCATAATGTCGAGCGCTTTTTTGACGGTGTTTTTAAAAACCTTTACGTCCTTTATTGTTGAAATCTGAACATTCTGTTCCTTTGGCGTTTTATCCTGCATCATATCTCTTACCAGCTCGTCCGTCTGGCTGACGCTTAAATGGTCGCGGAAAATTATGCGCACCGCCTCAAGCTGCTTTTCCTCGTCGTTAAGGAGCAGCAGCGCGCGGGCGTGACGCTCCGTAAGCTCATAATCGCGCACAAGCTTTTTTACTCTCGGCGGCAATCGCAAAAGCCGTATTTTATTCGCGACAGACGACTGGCTTTTGCCCATTTTTACGGCGATTTCCGCTTGTGTCATGCCCTGCTCGCGGATAAGATTTTTATAGCTTTCGGCTATTTCAAAAAACGATAAATCCTCGCGCTGCAAATTTTCAAGCAGCGCCAAAATTGCCGATTTATCATTGTCCGCTTCAATAACAACTGCGGGGATTTCTTTCAGTCCTGCCAAAATCGAGGCGCGGAAACGTCTTTCGCCTGCGATAAGCTCGTAGTCCCTGCCGACTTTGCGTACCGTTATCGGCTGAATAAGCCCGTACTGTTTAATCGAGTCGGCAAGCTCGTCCATCGCCTTCGGGTCAAAGTATTTCCGCGGCTGATTTGGGTTCGGAGCAATATGCTCTAAAGGGAGCAACACTATTTTTGAATTGTCTGTATCCTCTTGCTTCTTAAAAAAATCAAACATCAATTTACTCTCCTGATAAAAAAGAGTAAATGAGCGATAATGAAAGATACTGATGCTTGTACAATGATGTTTTAAACCGACCTTTTCATTATCGCTATTTACCCTCGGTGGTGGAAGGTGTAAGACAATTTGGGGGTAGACAGGGCCTTGGGGAAACCCTGTTTTGAAATGTACCGTTGTTGATACTCTGTCTTACAGGTACTATTATATCATAAATTTTCCAAAAGGAAAGCAAATTCGTTTGACCGAATTTGCTTTTTTTCTTCTTTATTTTCTTATTTTCGCAAATTATAACATTGTCCGATAGGGGTTTTTGCCGAAATACCGGGTTTTCTGGGATATTTTATCGGAGTTTGTCGCACTTTTTTTATGATAATTATTTTATGATTGAGTTCCGTAAACGGAATTTCAATTTCCTTTACGTCTTCAATCTCGCCGCCGAGTATAGAAATTGCGCGCTTTGCGTCCCTTAATTCCTCATCGGCAAGCGGACCTTTGAGAGCCAGAAACCGTCCGCCGATTTTAAGAAACGGCAGACACCATTCAGAAAGCATAGTCATATTTGCAACCGCGCGCGATACCACGGTATCGAATTTACCTCTATACTCTCTGTTCATGCCCGCGTCCTCGGCGCGTGAATGAACAAATTCAATGCCGCTTAAATTCAGCTCCTCCGACACAGTGCGCAAAAAATTTACTCGCTTATTAAGACTGTCAAGCAGCGTAAGCTCAATTTCAGGCTTTGCGATTTTTAAAACAAGCCCGGGAAAGCCCGCGCCTGTGCCGACGTCAATTACACTGCCGTTTACAAAGCCCGTCGTCAGCGCGCTCAGACTATCCAGAAAGTGCTTTGTCGCAATGCCCTCTTTATCGGTTATCGCGGTCAGATTGATTTTCTCGTTCCAATCAAGCAACAAATCAGCATAAGCTGTAAGCTGATTAGCCTGATTTTCCGATAAGGCAATATTCATTTTTTCGCTTCCGTTTAAAATTAAATCCTTCATAATTACAGTGTTTTCAGCCATTGCGCTATCGGTTTTGCGTATATTTCTTCATAGCCGAGCTTGTTGGGGTGTACTCCGTCGCCCTCGGGATGAGCGTCCGTGCCGAAATACAGTTTTTTCTGTTCCGCGTCCTTTACGTTTACGCCCATGTCTGCATTATTTACGGCATACAAATCAAGATACGGAATGCCGAATTTATCACAAGCGGATTTGACAGCCTCATAATACGGCTTATAGCCGTCCTCGGCGTTATAGGTAAATGCGTCATGTGAAATTACAAAACCGATTTTCGTATCGGGATATTCCGCTTTTGCCTTTTGCAATAACGTATTTACCGCGCCGTTAAACGAGGTGTCCGCATCGCCCTCCAATGTCACATGACTCCAGAAATCATTTACCGAGCCCTCAATAATCAGATAATCCAAATCATCGGGAAGATTATCCAGTAAATCAATTATACACGGACGCAAGCCGCTGTTGTTTTCATTCCATGTTACATTTCTTGCTATTGTCGCGCCGCCTAAGCCCTCGTTATACGCTGTAATCGAATTTATATCGCTTAACACTTTAGCATATCCGCCCTCATAATTTGAACCGAAACAAATGCTGTCGCCGACAAAACCAACTTTTGCGCCCGCAATCGACGTTGTTGTTATCGTGACGGTTTTTGTGCTGTCCTCCCATGCGACGTCGCAGCCGAGGCTTTCCGCGACAAATCGTAATGGTATCATTGTGAAATCGTCCTTAATCACGGGCGCTTCCAAAAGCTCGCAGGGCGCACCGTTTTTATAAGCCGTTTTGCTGTCTATCGTAAGGCTTATTATAATGCCGTCCTTGCGTGATGTAACTGTTCTCGTATCGCCGTCCCACTCAACGCCCGCGCCTAATTTTTCAAAAATCGCGCGCATTGGCACAAAGGTTGTTCCGTTCGTTATAAACGGCTCAACCTCAAAGCCGATTTTTTCGCCGTCAATCAAAATCGTTGTTGACGCGAATGCCTGACACGGCAAAAGCATCATAATACAAATTAAAATTCCAGATATAAATTTCTTCATATTTTACCCTTCCTTTTATCCAAGTAATTTTTCAATCATTTTGGCAAGCTCCGTAGCCTTTTTAGTGATATATTCCTTGTCTCTGCCCTCAATCATAACGCGTACAAGCGGTTCCGTTCCCGAGGGACGGATAAGCACTCTGCCCTCTCCCTCAAATTCATCTTCAAGCGCCTTGCACGCCGCCGCGATTTCTTCGTTTTCCATATATTTTTCTTTGTTTTCAAGCTTCACCGTCGCATTTACAAGCACCTGCGGCAGGATATTGACAATAGATACCGCTTCTGACGCTTTTTTGCCCGTCTTTTTCAGCACAGACAGGAATTGAATTGCGCTTACAAGACCGTCGCCCGTTGTGTTATGGTCAAGGAAAATGATGTGTCCCGACTGCTCGCCGCCGATATTATAGCCGTTTTTGAGCATTTCCTCAAGCACATATCTGTCGCCGACCTTTGTTCTCAGCACATTCATGCCGATTCCCTCGCCCGCGATAAACAGTCCCAAATTGCTCATAACCGTCGCTACAAGCGTATTTTGTTTCAGCTTGCCCTGCTCGCGCATGAAATTCGCGCATACTGCCATAATCTGGTCACCGTCAATCAGATTGCCTTTTTCGTCAACGGCAAGCATTCTGTCAGCGTCGCCGTCAAACGCAATACCGATGTCCGCGCCGATTGACGTAACATAAGCCTGAAGGCTTTCCATGTGGGTTGAGCCGCATTTGTGATTGATATTCACGCCGTCAGGAGTGTTATGTATAGCCTCGACATTTGCGCCGAGCTTATTGAGCGCCTTGAACGCCGTTTCATAGCTTGCGCCGTTTGCGCAGTCAACGGCGATTGTCATGCCGTCAAGACGGCAGTCGGTAGTTGAGCAGGCGAAAGAAACATAGTCCTCAACTGCGTTGTGGTTCGCGCTTACATAGCCCACGCCGCCGTGCGTCGGAAGATTTTCTATTGTTTTTTCACCTAAAATATACGCTTCAATCTCGTTTTCGATACCGTCCGACAGCTTATAGCCGTCGCCGTTAAAGAATTTTATTCCGTTGTATTCACACGGGTTATGCGACGCACTGATAACAACGCCTGCGTCCGCCTTATAAAGCCGCGTAAGATATGCAACAGCAGGCGTCGGAACAATGCCGAGCGGAATTACTTTCGCGCCGACTGAGCAAAGTCCCGCCGTAAGCGCGGCTTCAAGCATATCGCCCGATTTTCGCGTGTCCTTTCCTATCAGTATTCTCGGACGGCTTACCGTATGCTTTGTTAAAACATACGCTCCGCACTGACCCGTTTTAAATGCCAGCTCCGCCGTTAAATCCTTGTTTGCTATTCCGCGTATTCCGTCTGTTCCGAATAATTTTCCCATAATTTTCTCTCCTTTTGACGCTGCAATTTATACTATTATATAATAAACCTCACAAAAAGTAAATATTTTTTCTGAAAAACACGGTTTAATACGGCGTAAAAAACGGATATTTTGTGCTTTTGCACTTGATTTTTTATCGGAATAATGTTAAAATAGAAATGCTTTTTGAAATGAGTTCAAAAAGCATTGTAGAATTTGTAGTATGGCAGGAGGAAAAAACTATGGCACCACAGAAAGGTACATTATTGTCTTACAGACCCGATATTAAGGTCGTAGACGCGACAATCCGCGACGGCGGACTGGTAAACAGCTTTTATTTTACCGACGATTTTGTAAAAAATCTGTATCGGACAAACATAAAAGCGGGAGTAGATTACATGGAGTTCGGCTATAAGGCTTCAAAGGAGATTTTTGACCCGAAGGATTTCGGAAAATGGAAATTCTGCGACGAGGAAAGCATCAGGAGCATTGTCGGCGACAATGACACGAAGCTTAAAATTTCCGTTATGGCGGACGTCGGAAGAACGGACCTTGAACATGACATTCTCGACAAAAAGGACAGCGTTATTGATTTGGTGCGCGTTGCGACTTACATCAACACTATCCCCGCGGCGATTGACATGGCAGAATACTGTAAGGCAAAGGGCTATGAAACAAGCATAAATATCATGGCTGTTTCAACGGCAAACGACAGGGACATTAAGCAGGCGCTCGAGCTTATCGGGAAAAGCGGCGTTGACATGATTTACATAGTCGACAGCTACGGTTCAATGTATCCCGAGCAAATCCGCGAATATGCGGAGCTTTATACCGACATCGGCGAGAAGTACAACAAAAAAATCGGTATTCATGCGCATAATAATCAGCAAATGGCGTTTGCCAACACGATTGAGGCGACGGCAATGGGCGTAAGCATGCTTGACGCGACCATGAGCGGTATGGGCAGAGGCGCGGGAAACTGCGCAATGGAGGCGCTTCTGGGATTTTTGAAAAACCCCAAATACAGGCTTGACCCCGTTTTGAAATTCGTTCGGGACGATATGCTGAAATTAAAGGCTGACGGTCTTGTATGGGGCTATGACGTGCCGTATCTTCTTACGGGCATGTTAAATCTTCACCCGCGTTCGGCGATTGATTTTATAAAGCAGAATAAAACAGATTACGCGGACTTTTTCCAGATGCTCTGGGATAAGGAATGCTGATTTACGGGGCTGACGGATAAACGGCAAGCCGCGCTTATAAAGCAAACAGTAAAAATCCGACGGGGCTTATATGCCCCGTGGATTTTATTTTTTAATAAAAATTTTTTAAAACACTGCGATAATTTTCCTTTTAAGATTGTATTATATATGTATTTGCAAATACGGCAGTAACAGCAAAAAGCTGCGGAGAGGAGCGAAAGTAAATGACCGGCGGCGAGAAACAATATTTTTCCGACATGTACGAAAAACACGCAAAATCCGTTTACGGCGTATGTCTTTTGTATCTCAAAAACAAAGATGACGCAGAGGAAGCCGTTGCGGAAAGCTTTATACGGCTTATGGAACATAAAAAGGAATTTGAAGGAGAAGACCACGCCAAAGCATACCTTATGAAAACCTCGGTTAATATCTGCAAGAATATATTGAAATCGTCATGGAAACGAAATGTAATTCATGACGAGGACGTGCTTATGTATATGAGCACGGAGGAAGAAAAAGGGCTGATGGAGGAGGTACTGGAACTGCCTCCCAAATACAGAGTTATAATATATATGCACTATTATGAAGGGTATAAGGCGCAGGAAATAGCGGATATGATGAATATTTCCTTGTCGGCTGTATTGTCAAGGCTGTCACGGGGACGCAAAAAGCTAAAGGATATTTTACTTGAAGGAGGGTTCTACTATGCTTAACAATGATTTAGAAAAGATATTTGCAAAAATTGAGCCTGACGCTTCTCTCGAGGATAGGATAATTGAGAGAATGGAGGCAAAGGAAATGAAAAAATCCACGAAAAGAAATGTAAGGCATTTAATCGCCGTTGCCGCGTGCGTCGCAGTTGCGGGAGTAAGCACGGCGTTCGCAGCGGGAAATGTTATTTCATATTTCCAGTCGGATAAGGCGGTTGAGCTTACAAGTATGGAGGAGCTTTCGCTGTATAACGAAGAAATCGGCAAAAGCTTTACAAAGGACGGTTATACGCTTACGCTTGACAATATAGCGGCGGACGATAACTTTATCCACGTGTTCTACACAATTAAATCGGACAGCGTACCGTTCTATGAGGGAGATAATACAAGAACCTATATGCTCAGCGACGGCTCGCCAAATCCTCAGATGGATATTCAGGTTGTAATAAACGGACAGCTTGCAGGCTTTGAAAGCAATCATAATACCCAAGAGGGCTATTTCGCTGATAACTACACATATAAGGCGGCGGAAAAATACAATATCGCAAGCCTTAATATTCCAGACAGCTTTAAAGTTGAGATTTTCGGCGAGCTTGTAGACGACAACTTCGATTGGGAGAACTCGGCTTATTCAAGGCTATTTAAGATGGGCGATACCACGGTTGATATTTCCGACGAGGATAAGGCATCATTATGGTATGTCAGCGCGGATGTTGACAAGTCGCAGGTGAAGGTTAATTCTGTTACAAAGGACTTAAACGCAAAACTTCCCTGGGTTGACGGCAGTACTCTTGAAAAGGTTGTATTCTCGCCGTTTGGCAATCAGCTTGTTGTTTCAACAGAGGAAGGCTCAGACCCCGAAGCTGCTTTAAGAATAGACCTGATGGCATTGTTTGACGAAAACGGAACCTGTCTTGATGTGTTAAATACGGACTTGTGCGGTGGCGTAGGCGGTTCTTCAAAAAATGCGATTGAATTTATAAAGGCGGACAAAGACATGAAAAAGCTTAAGATTGTTCCCGTGAAGTTTGACGACCACGGCGACTGCGGCGATATTGTACTGCCTGTCGGAAATTATCCGCAGAGATACGAAATAAACAACAACGGCGCTGTTGTTGTAACGGACGTTCGTTTCAAGGACGGTCAGGTAGAAATCGACTATTACAAGGACGGCTTCGTTTTGTTCGACCCGGGCTTCAGACTTATGGACGATAAAGGCGAAAACGCTGAACCGGGCGGTAAGCTTGGCTGCGTAATGTATACCGACGTTCATTACGGCACAAATTCATATACGGCAAGATACGTATATGACGCCCTCGACGAAAACGGAAAGCCTATTCCGATGGACGACAGCGTAAAGGCTGAAAATCTGAAAAATAAAATCACAAAGCTTGGAGTTGTTGAGCAGAAATATATAAATCTCGATAACGACAACGCGATTGAAATCAATTTAAAATAAACTTCCCAAACAATATGTTAATCTGATTTTTTAAAGGGACTGCCGTATAAAAGCGGCAGTCCTTTTTTAAACGCATTTGGAAAGCAAACGGCAAAAAATTAAAAAACAGACAAAAAACGGCTGAAATTAAAATCATATAATATAAAACACTTACAATTTACATGAAAAACAGTTGACAAGCAAGCGTTTCGCTGATAAAATATAATAGTATAAAATTACGCCCTAAACGGGTGTAAAATACCCGCAAAATGCCATACG
>CAZBXN010000041.1:0-11973 GCA_964496015.1 uncultured Lachnospiraceae bacterium
TAGTGTGGAATGGGTTATACCGATTGAAAATACGCATTACGACATTGTTTATATGAGTGCAAATGGAAGATACTCACTGCATCGGACTACGGTGCGCCTACCATACGGAAAAGGCTGTTCATATTGTTTCGCAATGACGGACAGCCGATAAGGTTTCCTGAACCAACACATGGCGACCCGAATAGCGAGGCGGTAAAAAGCGGTAAGCTCAAACCGTGGCATACGGCGGCGGAATGTATTGATTGGAGTATACCGTGCCCATCCATATTTGAACGTAAAAAGCCGCTTGCAGAAAATACGCTTAGACGGATTGCGAAAGGTATTCAGAAATTTGTTATAGATAATCATGAGCCGTTTATTATTCCTATTGGTTATGGCGAGAGAAAAGGACAAGAACCGAGGACGCACAGCATTGAAAAGCTGTTACCGTCTATCGTATCTACAACAAAACATCATTTGGTAGTGCCGACAATTATGTGTAATAATACACACAATGTTGGTGCTGACATCGACAGTCCTCTGCCGACAATAACGACAGGCAATAGAAATTATATCGTATCTCCTACGCTGATACAATATCACGCCGAACAATCAGAGCGCGAAGTCAGGGGGCAAGCATTGGAAAAACCTTTGCAGACAGTAGATACTGCGAACCGATACGGACTTGTAGCGGCTTTTTTGTCAAAGTATTTCGGCGGTAATTATCAAGGCTGCGGGAGTGCGGCAGATGAACCTTTACATACAATAACGGCAGTAGACCATAACGCGCTTGCGGCGGTACATATAACTCAAATGAATAATCATTGTATTGGACAGGAAGCGGACAAGCCTCTTAACACAGTCACGAGCGGTGGTACGAAATTTGCCGAGGTGAGGGCATTCCTTGTTAAGTATTTCAGTACGGGAACAGCAAAAAGCGTTAAGGAACCGCTTGATACAATTACAACAAAAGACCGTTTTGGCTTGGTTACAATCAAAGGTGAAGATTATATGATTGTCGATATTGGTATGCGTATGCTTACGCCGAGAGAATTGTATAACGCGCAGGGATTTCCGGCGGATTATGAGATTGAAACTGACTGTTACGGTAAGGCTTACCCGAAAACAAAACAGGTCGCAAGGTGCGGTAACAGCGTCCCTCCGCCGTTCGCAACGGCTATTGTTCGCGCAAATGCGCCGGAGTGGTGCAACAAAAAGTTTCATACGATGAAAGAGTTTATACAGGAGGTTGCAATTTAATGGTAAAGAAAAAGTATAATGATAAAATAAAAAAATCGGTATTAGCAAGCATAAAGCCTAAATATTGCGAGTTAATCGCAAGCGGCAAAAAGACGGCGGAAATCCGCAAGAACCGCCCGAAAATAGATGTGCCATTTAAGTGCTATATCTATTGTACGCGTAATGAGTTACTCACAAAATCACATAACACGGGTCAAATATATGTTGCGACAGATAAAAAATACCAAACAGCATTAGAAAAACGCGGAAATGTAACCTTATCTGACAAGGTCATAGGCGAGTTTATTTGTGATAGAATTGACGTCATAGATGTTATTGAGATGTACGGAAGTTTTTCTCATATACATGAAGCCGATATGTGTCTGAATGAAAAATCCTGTTTGTCTAATGACGAGATAGATATGTATTTACAGGACAAACAAGGCTACGCTTGGCACATATCTGACTTACAAATATACGACAAGCCGAAAGAATTAAGCGAGTTCGGGCTTACGCGTCCGCCGCAGAGTTGGTGTTATGTAGAGGAATTGGAGGGATAAAAATGAAATACATATCGGGGGTGCCGCCGTAGATGCGGACAAGCATAGAATATTAAGCAATATATAGTAGTAGGAAAATAACAATACAAATAATAAATTAGTTTTTCATCAGTTAATTTATAAATCCCTGCGGCGGGCGAGAGCTTGACGCAGGGATATACCATATAGAAATATGGAAGTAAATGGAAGAAACAGCAGCGAAAAACGAGGGTTTCTTCCTATATAATGCAACGGAAACAAAAGCGGTTCAAGTCCGCTTTTAAACAAGCTAAAGTAATTATTTTTAAGAACAGGAGGTTGAAATATTATGGCGTATATAAGCAAATTTGCATTTGCCGGGAATATAGTATTCTGTTCTAAATATCATTCATGGAGATATAAGTCAGAAAAGCGGTTCAGAAAAGAGAATTATAAAGCAACATCAAAACAGCAGGAAGCAATCAATCAAAGACAGGCAGCGGAAAGAGATTTAAGATACGGAATTGAGAATTTTGATAAAGGCGATAGATTTATTCGTTTATCATACCAAAAGAATAATTATCCGTTAAGCTTTGACGAGGCGGATAAAATACTGACATCATTTTTGAAAAAGCTTAAGAGAAAATACAAGGATTTATATTACATGGCAAATACGGAGCTTGGAACGCGCGGCGGCTTACACCATCATTTGCTTATCCCTGCGGATTTTGATTTGAATATTATAATAGACTTATGGATAAAGCATTGCGGCGGCGGTTTCCATGTTAAGGATATATACAGCGGCGACATTGTTCAGCTTGCAAGCTATTTTACAAAAGGTTCGATTGATGAACAGATATGCGGCGGCAATGAAAATTTATATGCGGATTTACAGAGAGAACACGCAAAAATCAAGAAAATGAAAATACATAAAAGCCGAAATTTGAAGAAACCGCCCGAACCGATAAAGAGGAAAGTCAGAGCCGACAGTTGGCGGGAATACCCGACAACGCAGATTATAGGCGATTACATATACGACGTTAAACCCGAAAGCATTGTCACGGGATTTACACAGGACGGCTACCCGTATCAGAGTTATATCTTGATACGGCGCGGAAAAATAAAGAGAAGATGTTAAATTAAAACGGAGGTGCGCTGTGTCAAGAAAGGATTTATCTTTGAAAAAATATAATATCAGCAAGGAGCGGTACAGAGAGCTGAAATATTTCTGTTTGCAATACGAGGAATGGAAAAGGCAGCTTTCTTTGTGCGCGTCCTTACAGCCGCAGAAGCTCACGGGAATGCCGAACGCTAAAAATGCAATCTCAAATCCGACGGCAGACGCGGCGGTTAAAGCGGCGGAGCTGCGGGAGAAGTGTGCCCTTGTTGAACAGACGGCGATTGAAGCAGATGCGGAGTTATATCAATATTTGCTGAAAAATGTTACGCAGGGTGTCCCGTATGAGTATATGCCTGTACCGTGTGGACGCAGACAATTTTACGAGCTAAGAAGAAAGTTTTTCTTCTTGTTGTCAAAAAAAAGATAAATTTTTTGAAAAAAGGGTAACTCAGACCCCCAACTTTTATTATATTATGGTATCGTAAAGAGAAAACGGAAGTGGAGTATCGTATTTCTGAACAAAGGAAACACGAAGGGATATACCTCCCATATGTCGGCGGGGGCGGTGGTATGAATGATTTGAACAGACATCATGCGGTGTCTGTTTTTATGTTTACTTTTATTTACCTGCTTCGCGTATGCGCGCGGGCGCGGTAAATTGTAGGAATTGAAATTCAGAGGCGGACAGGGTAAACAGGATATAAGGAGTTGATAGATTTGTGACGGGCAAAAAACAAGCATTTATTGAGGCGTACATCGCGGATATAAAAAAGAACCGAACGGCGGCGGCTATAAAGGCGGGTTACAGTCCCAAAACGGCAAAGCAGACGGCTTATAGACTAATGAATGACGCAGAGGTTAAAGCGGCGATTGAGGAAGCTCAAAAGGAGCTGCACGAACAGAATACAGCCGAGGCAAATGAAGTTATAGAGTTTTTAACGTCTGTCATGCGCGGTGAAGAGGTTGATAATATTCCGCTGTTTGTAGGTGACGGTTGTCAGAAATTCAAAGAGGGCAAACCGTCAGCCCGCGACAGGCTAAAGGCGGCGGAAATGCTTGGGAAGTATTATGCGCTGTTTACGGATAAGGCACAGATTGAGAGCGAGGGCGTAGTACAGATTATAAATGACATTCCGAGAGGTGATACAGATGCCGAAGCTGACTGACATAATCGCGCCGTCGTTTTATAGTGTGCATAATGATGTTTTAGACGGCGGACATACGCATTATTGGCTAAAAGGCGGCAGAGGTTCAACAAAATCTTCGTTTGCCAGTATCGAGATAATACTCGGAATAATGCAAAATCCGAGCGCAAACGCAGTCGCAATACGTAAAATCGGGCTATACCTAAAAGACAGCGTATACGGGCAGCTTATATGGGCGATTGAAAAATTAGGCGTGTCGCATTTGTGGCAGGTTAAATTAAGCCCGCTTGAGCTTATATATATTCCGACAGGACAGCGGATATTATTTCGCGGCGCGGATAAGCCACGAAAGCTTAAATCGACCAAAGTGCATAAGGGATATATCGCGTATATCTGGTATGAGGAAGTTGACGAATTTAACGGCATGGAAGAAATACGCACAATAAATCAATCGCTTATGCGCGGCGGCGAAAAATTTACGGTCTTTTATTCTTACAATCCGCCGAAAAGCCAGCGCAACTGGATAAATGATGAGGTGCTAAAAGAAAACGATGGTAAGCTTGTACACCACAGTACATATCTTGACGTACCGCGCGAATGGCTTGGCGAACGGTTTTTCGTGGAAGCGGAGCACTTGAAGAAAACAAAGCCGGATAATTATAAACATGAATATTTAGGCGAGATAACAGGCACAGGCGGCGAAGTGTTTACGAATATCACACAGCGCAGAATAACCGACAGCGAAATACAGACATTCGATAAGATTAAGAGAGGTATTGACTTCGGTTACGCATCAGACCCGTTTGTATATATCGTTGCTCACTATGACAGCAAGCACAAACGGTTGTTTGTATTCGACGAAATATACAGGGTTGGTCTTTCAAACGCGAAGGCGGCGGCTATGATACAGGAAAAGGGACATTACAATCAAAGCATTATATGCGACAGCGCAGAACCAAAAAGCATAGCAGACCTTAGAAATCTTGGCTTGCGGGTGCGCGGAGCTAAGAAAGGTCCCGACAGTATCGAGTACGGAATTAAATTCCTGCAGTCGCTCGAGGAAATTATAATTGACAATGTGCGTTGTCCGAATGCGGCGCGTGAGTTTTACGGGTACGAGCTTGAGTCGGACGGAAACGACGGCTTTAAGGCGGAATACCCTGACAAGGACAACCACACCATAGACTCTATGCGTTACGCGCTTGAAGATGAAATCAGCAACAGGAAAGCAAAAATTTTAAGCAGAAAGGAATTAGGAATATGATTATTGATGAAAAGGTCATACGAAACGGCATAACGCCCGAAATCTTATATAAGCTTATAACAAAGCATGAAAGAGGCTTGGAGAAATATGCGAAAATGCGGCGGTATTACAGGGGCGAGCATGATATTTTAAAGCGGCGGCGGTCAAGCGACGGAACGGCAAATAATAAAATAGTCTGCAATTTTGCGAAGTACATAACGAATATGTCAACGTCATACCTTATCGGTGTGCCTGTATCATATGCGACTTCGGAAGGCTATGATATTGAAACGCTGAAAAACGCGTACCTCGAACAGGATATACCGAGTATTGACGCGGAGCTTGTTAAAATGTGCGGAATATACGGTCACGCTTACGAGCTTATATATTCAGACGGTATGAGCAAGCCACGAAGCGCGGTTATTTCCCCCGAACGCGCTTTTGTGGTATATAATGACGACTGTACGGCAACGCCGCTATTTGGCGTGTACTACTACCGCACACGTGACATTGACGGGAATATAAACGGAGTTGTATGCAATGTATACACGGACAGCATGATATACACATATGAGAACAGCTCCGACAACTGGAATAATATGCAGCTTACGTTCGAGGGAGAGCATTATTTCGGCGGCGTGCCGCTTATAGAATATAATAACAACAGCGAGAAACAGGGGGATTTTGAACAGCTTATCCCGCTTATAGATGCGTATAACGTATTGCAGTCGGACCGAGTAAACGACAAGGAGCAATTCGTTGACGCATTTTTGTTTTTGACAGGTGTTGAAATAGACAGCGAACAGGCAAAACAGTTACGGGAAGAACGTATTTTGATGGGGTATGACGGCGCTGACGCGAAATATCTGTCAAAAGTTATGTCGGAAAGCGACGTTCAGATTTTAAGCGATAATATCAAGGACGATGTACATAAATTCTCATGTGTTCCCGATTTGTCAGACGAAAGCTTCGGCAATAATTTATCGGGCGTCGCGATTAAATATAAGCTTATGGGATTTGAGCAGGAAATCAGAAACAAGGAGCGCAGTATTGCAAAGTCGTTAAAAATGCGGTTTACAATATACAACCATTATCTTAATATCAAAAGCCTTATGCCGATTGTGCCTGTACACAGGGTCGATATTGTATTTACGCGGAATTTACCCGTGAATAATTTTGAAACGGCGCAGATGATAGAAAAATTAGACGGTATGGTTACACAGGAAACACTTCTCGGACAACTTGATTTTATCACCGACCCGCTGGAAGAGGCGGAGCTTGCAAGAAAAGAACAAAACGAGAAATTCGAGGAAAGAAATATTATGAGAATTCGTCAAATACAGGATATGTCAGAGGGAGGCGGATATTAAATGCAGATAAGTATTGATATAGTTGGCGATGCGGCGGCAGTATTTTCCGCATACGCTGACAGCATGAAAGATAAAATCGAGGCGGCAGTTGCGAAAGCTGGCAAGATTGTAGAAGGCGACGCAAAGGCGGCGTGTCCTGTTGATACGGGCAGATTACGACAATCCATAACGTCAGAGGCGGCAGGAATGAGCGCAAATATCGGAGCGAATACAGAATATGCGGGATACGTGGAGTTTGGTACATATAAAATGAAGGCACAGCCGTACCTTATTCCAGCACTGCTGAACAACGCAGATACAATAGCGGGAATGATTAAGGCGGCTTTATGAAAAGTTCAGAATATTGGGAAAAAGCCGCGCTGTTACGCGCAGTAGCGATACAAGACGGCGCAGTTTATACAACGGAAGAGATTTTGCAGCTATACAATGAGGCGTTAGAGGATATAGACGAAGAAATCCGCAAAATATATTATAACTGGTATAAACGCACAGGCGCGGACGCGGAAACGGCGACATATCTGTTAGACCGTGCGAAACGCGAGGAAAATCTAAATAATCTTATTTATTTACTTGAAAACGCTCCCGACGAAAAGGCGCGTCTTGATATACTTGAATACATACACCGCGACGGCTTATCAGTCAGAGCGTATGCGTCGAGAGCGGAGCGGTACGAGGCGGTCAAAGAGCAAATATATATTCGTATTAAACAGCTCGCGGTAAAAGAAATTGCAATCGTGAAAGAAACGAAAAAGCAGGCTTATAAAGAAAGCTATTACGGTGTGATTGACGATACCGCAAAAGGTCTTAATATGGGCGTGAATTTTGCTATACTAAATGACCGCGCTATTGATGAGGCGGTAAGTGCAAAATGGAATGGGGAGCGATTTTCTTCGCGAATATGGAAACGCACGGATAAGCTTGCAGAACAGGCACAAAAACTCGTTACAAAAGCGATTATGTCAGGCGAAAGCCTTGCAAAGACCTCGGCGAAGCTTGCAGAGCAATTTGAGGTGTCAAAGTTTTATGCGACAACTCTTATCAGAACAGAAACGTCGCATATCCACGCTATGGCGGATAAAAAAGGTTATGAGGATTTAGGGATAGAGGAATATAAATACCTCGCTACTCTCGATTATAAGACATGTGAAACTTGTCAGCCGCTTGATGGTAGGGTGTTTAAGTTATCTGAGGCGCGGGAAGGCGTAAATTACCCGACAATGCACTACAATTGCCGCTGTACAACAACGATGAATATGGACTATACACAAAGACGTGCAAGAAATCCGTTGACGGGAAGAAATGAGGTTATAGACGGCAGTGTCACATATCGGGAATGGTACGATAATCTGTCACCCGAACAGAAAGCGGCATTAGAATTATCGCGGAAAAAGGACAGCAGGCGCACGGCGGATAAGCTGCAGTTTGAAAGATATAAAAATGTTCTCGGCACAAAGGTTACAGGACGGTCATTTGACAAATGGCAGGATATGAAGTATAATGATAAAGTAAGATATGCAGAGTTAAAAAAGCTTTATAAATACGAAAACAATCCGTATTTACAGAAACATTTTGATTATGATTATAAAGGCGATAAGAATTTTATACCTGAAAATACCAAGATAGATAAAATGAAAATTATAGCGGGCTACAGGTCTGATAAGAAATTAAGAGATGTTGACAGACTTGTAGCCGTATATGGCGGAGAAAAAGGCGACTGGACGAAACGCACAGGAAGGATAGAAAGCGGAAGATATGTTTTCGATGTGCATTGGTATCAGCGTACGGGCAGTAATGAACAATACGAGATAAAATTAAGCAATAGAAATGAGAAAGGATAATGAAAATGAAGTTGAAATATATAGGCGAAACATTTGGCGCATTATCGCTTACGAACGGAAAAGTATATGAAGCGGAAATCGAAGACAGCGATTATTACCGTGTTATTGACGATAGTGGCGAAGGCTATTTGTATTCGCGTATAAATCCGCGTCCTGCTGATGGCAGCGGTCTCGGAGGACATTGGGAAATTATAGATGAATAAAAGCACGTTTTCGGACGTGTTTTTTATATACATGAAAGGCGGTGACAAAGTGAAAACAATTTAATACGGTCCTAAGCATGACGATAAACGGCTTATTTTTTTATACAAATTAAATTTAAGGAGGTATCTTATTATGGAAACACCAACACCAACACCGCAGGGCGGCACAGAACCGCCCGCACCAACACCCGACTCGACGCCTGCGCCTGATGGCGGCGGAGAGTCGAAGCCCGGACAGACACCTGAAAAAGGATTTACTCAGGAAGATATTGACAAAGCGGTAAATGAGGCGGTTAAAGCAGCACAGGAAAAATGGGAAAAAGACCAGTCCGAGGCGGATAGACTTTCAAAGCTCAATAAAGAGGACAGGGAAAAAGAGCAGATGCGCCTTGACCGTGAAAAGCTTGACAAGGACATTGCCGACTTTAACCGCAAACAGCTTATAGCTAAAACAGGCGATTTACTCACTGAACGCGGACTATCCCGTGATTTTGCAGAACGTCTTTGCGGAAAGGACGCAGAGGAAACGAAGGCGAATATAGACGCTTTCGAGAAAGATTTTAAAGCGTCTGTTGAAGCATCTGTCACAGAACGTCTAAAAGGCAATCCGCCGAAAAGCGGCGGAGAAAATAACGAGCAGACAGACCCGTTTTTACAGGGTTTTGGCATTTAGGAAAGGAGAATAATAAATTATGGCAATAAATTATGCGGCTAAATACGCGTCGCAGATTGACGAACGCTTTTCAAGGGAAGCAATGTCGGCGGCGGCTATTAACAATGACTATGATTTTGTCGGCGTGCAGACTGTAAAAGTCTACAGTGTACCGACATCGGAAATGCACGACTACAACAAGTCGGGAACGAACCGTTACGGCACACCCAAGGAGCTTGAAAACAGCGTGCAGGAAATGACAATGACACAGGACAGGTCTTTCACGTTTACGATTGACCGCGGCAATTTCAGCGACACGCAAATGGCAAACAGCGCGGGAGCGGCTTTACAGCGTCAGCTCCGCGAGGTTGTAATACCCGAGGTTGACACATACCGTTTCGCGAAGATTTGCGCGAACGCGGGTACAACGGTGACGGGCACGATTACAAAGGCGAATGCTTACGACGCATTCCTTGACGGTACAACCGCGCTTGTTGACAAGAAAGTACCGCTTGCGGGTGCAGTCGCCTATGCATCAAGCGCGTTTTATAAGCTGATTAAGCTTGACGACGCGTTTGTGAAAAAAGGTGATTTGGCGCAGGATATTGCGCTTAAAGGACAGATTGGCGCAATAGACGGTATTCCGCTCGTTGTACTGCCGAAATCGTACCTGCCCGAAGGAGTTGACTTCTTTATCACAAACAAGATTGCGACAACCGCGCCTGTTAAGCTTTCAGAATACAAAATCCATGACAATCCGCCCGGTATCAACGGCTGGCTTGTTGAAGGACGCGTGTATCATGACGCTTTTGTTCTTGACAACAAGAAAAACGCTATTTATGTACATAAGTCCGCAAATCCGACGCTTGGTGCGCTTACCGTAAAATCCGAAGCAGGGACATCGGCAGGCAAGAGTAAGATAACGGTCACACCGGCGGTAGAAAGTGGAAACAAGCTTGTGTATAAGACAGCCGCTTCAACAGCTCCTGCAGTTACATATAACAAGGACTTATCGGGCTGGACGGAATTCCAGAACGAAAGCGAGATTGAGCTCACAAACGGTCATAAGATTACCGTTGCCGAGGTAACCGCGGACGGCAAGGCAGTGAAAGCAGGTAACGCTACTGTTGTAAGCGGTGAATAAGATGAAAGCAATAAAGGAAGAAGCATTAAGTACGCTTAAAATGTTGCTCGGAATAGAGGACGACAGCAAAAATACGCTGTTGTCCTTTTTGGTTGATGATACGGTCAATATGATACTCGGCTACTGCCGGATTGAAGTTTTGCCGCGTCAGCTTGAAAGCCTTGTCCCGATAATCGCCGCCGATATGTATCGCATGAGAGGCTACGGACATGAAACCGCGCCGGAGATAGTAAGAAGCATTTCCGAGGGCGATAATTCTGTATCATATGACACGAAAAGCCCGAATGATGATATTATGGCGCATTACTATAAACGGCTAAATCCGTTCCGTAACTGCAGGGGATTTACGCCGAGCGATTTTGACAGGAGAAATGACAATGAGCAGTCCGTTTGAAAGATTTGACAATACAACCGCCATAATCGCAGAAATGACCGATTATAACGATTACGAGAATACATATACAGTTAAGGAAATCGGAAACATTATGGGCGATTTACAGCCGTATATGTTCCGCGTAGGCGGCGGTTTCAGATTGTCACAAAAGGAATACGGGTTGTCAACGGATTTTTCATATAAATTCTTTTGCAATCCTGACGAGAATATAAAAGTCGGGCGGTATATGATTATAGAAGGACAGTCTTACAGAATAGAGTATATTGCACAGCGGCGGCTGAGATATGAGGTTTTGCTGAAGGAGGCGGAAATAGATGGTAGACGCGAACAAGATAACGAGGGAAATACTGAAAACGATTGACGGCGTTACCGTAACATTTTATCACCCTGCGGAATTTAACAAAATGCCCGTAATATCGTATTATGAGCTGACGTCGCCGACCGGTATGTGTTATGACAATGCGGAACAGGCGCAAAGCACATATATGGCGGTTGATATATGGGCGAAAAGCGCGGCGGAATGCGGACGGATAGCGATTAAAGCGGACAAGGCAATGCAAAAAGACGGCTGGTACAGAGATTACAGTCGCGATATGCCGCCTGATGAAAGCGGTGTATATCACAAAACAATGAGATTTTACAAAATGATTATATTTTGAGGAGGAATAATTATGGCAACTACAAATATGAAAAAGCCATTACCCACAATAGGTGTAGACAGGTACACCTATTTCAATGTACTTACCGATACGTCAGAGGGCACGACCTACGGCGAGGCGAAGCATTTAAGAGGTACGGTTGAAATCGCGCCGACGGACGCAGGCGGCAGCGATACGTTTGACGCTGACAACGGCGCATATGTAACAACAAGCTATATAGAAAAGCTCGGTCACGACATTACGAACGCGGATATTCCGCCCGAGGTCGACGCGGAATGGCGCGGACTTACGCAGAAAAACGGCGTTGTCGAGGTGTCGAATGATACAAAGACCGTGTATTTCGGTGTCGCTTGGCGTATAATGAAGTCGGACGGCACATATCGCTATGTACGTTATTACAAGGGTTCATACAGTTTTGCGTCAAATGTCGGCGGCAAAACGAAGCCGTCGAGCGGTTCTATTGAAAAAC
>CAZBXN010000042.1:0-7341 GCA_964496015.1 uncultured Lachnospiraceae bacterium
GAAAACTTCTCCGTAAAATAAATAAATTAAGGCAAAGGAGGCGGGATTTATGGTGCTGCTTGAAGAAATAAACGCGCTGATGCACCTGAAGCGTTTCGCGCAGATTAAAGCGCTTGTAAGCAATGAAAATCCCGCCGACGTCGCGATATTGTTTGACGAGCTGTTCGGCGAGGATTATGACGAACGCGCCGAATTTATGATTTTATTCCGCCTTTTGCCAAAAGATATGGCGGCGGAAACGTTTACTTACATGAACCCCGATATGCAGCAGTACCTTATCGAAGCGTTCTCCGATAAGGAGCTTCGTGAAATGCTGTCGCAGTCGTTTATTGACGATACGGTTGATATTATCGAGGAAATGCCTGCCAATGTTGTGTCGAGAATTCTAAAGAACTCCACGACGGGCGCGAGAAAGGCGATAAACGAAATTTTGCAGTATCCGCGTGACAGCGCGGGCAGCATAATGACGATTGAGTATGTCAGCCTCCATAAGGATATGACGGTTGAAGAAGCGTTCGCGAAAATCCGCAGGGTAGGCGTGAATAAGGAAACGATTTACACTGCATATGTTACCGAGAACAGACGGCTTATCGGCATGGTTACGGTAAAGGATTTGTTTATTGCCGAGGAGGACGATAAAATCGGCGACATAATGGAAACAAACCTGATTTATGTTGACACTCACGAGGATAAGGAAGTTGTCGCGCAGATGTTCCGCAAATACGATTTTCTCGCAATCCCCGTGGTTGACAGGGAAATGCGGCTTGTCGGTATCGTAACCTTTGACGACGCTATGGACGTCATTCAGGAGGAGAACACCGAGGACGTTACAAAAATGGCTGCTATCGCGCCGAACGAGCGCGAGTATTTTAAGACGGGCGTGTTCAGACACGCTCTGAGCCGTATCGGCTGGCTGCTGTTTCTGATGATAAGCGCGACGATTACGCAGCTTATTATAAACAAATACGAAAACGCGTTTGAGGCGATACCCATTCTCGTTTCGTTTATGCCGATGCTTATGGATACGGGCGGAAACTGCGGCTCGCAAAGCTCGACAATGATTATACGAAGCATTGCGCTTGACGAAATTCATTTTTCGGATTTTTTCAGGGTTGTATTTAAGGAATTCAGAATTTCGGTTATTGTAAGCTCCATTCTTGCCGTTGTAAACGGCGTGAGAATTTATATAATGTACGACCGCAACCTTATGCTTTCGGCGACAATCGCAATATCAATTATTGCGACTGTCATTATATCAAAGCTTATAGGCGCGGCATTGCCTATGCTTGCGAAAAAATGCCGTCTTGACCCCGCGTTGATGGCGGCGCCGCTTATAACGACAATAGTGGACAGTTGTTCAATATTTATATATTTTAATATAGCTATTTATATGTTAAACATTTAAGAAAGGAATATAATTATGAAAAGAGTACTAAGCGCAATCCTTACATTATGTATTGTACTTACGGCGTCGGCGTCCGTATTTGCGGGCAGTAACGGAATAACCGTTATTGCCGACGGCAAAACGCTGGAATTTGACGTTGAGCCCGAGATTATAAATGACCGCACAATGGTTCCCATGCGTGTGATTTTTGAAGCGTTGGGAGCAAAGGTTGACTGGAATGACAGCAGCAAAACAATAACTTCGACAAAGGGTTCTGCAACGGTTAAAATGCAGATACAGAACCCGTCAATGTCGGTAAACCAAACCGAGAAAACGCTTGACAGCGTTCCCGTAATCCGTGACGGCAGAACGCTCGTTCCCGCACGTGCGGTAGCGGAGGCGCTTGACGCGGACGTTAAATGGTGCGGCGGCTCGAAAACCGTTATAATCACCTGCGACGCGAAGGATAAGGCGCATGAGACGAAGATAACAACAAATTACGGCGATGTTGATTTGATACTGTATGAAAATATTGCGCCGATTACGGTCGCAAATTTTAAAAAGCTTGCCGGCAGTGATTTCTACAGCGGGCTTATGTTCCACAGAGTCATAAAGGATTTCATGATTCAGGGAGGCGGCTATACGCTTAATACAAGCAAGGAAAGCAGCACGCTGTTTGACAGAAAGGACGCCGAAACCATAAAGGGTGAATTTACCGAAAACGGCGTGACGAACAACTTAAAGCATACGCGCGGCGTAATATCAATGGCGCGCGCAAACGACCCCGACAGCGCGTCGAGCGAGTTCTTTATCGTACACAAGGACTCTCCGCATCTTGACGGAAAATATGCGGCTTTCGGCGTTGTGGTTGACGGTATGGATACGGTAGACAAAATCGCCGAGCTTCAGACGGTAGATTTGCAGGGCGTAGGAGAGGGTATACCGCTTTCGCCCGTTATGATAAGCAGTGTTACCGTAAAATAAACAGAGATGGAAAATATGAAAAATTATCATGAAAATCCCGCGGTTCTTCATGTGGGTTGCGAGGAAAACCGCGCGTATTATATACCGTATTCGGACAGAGAAACTGCGGTAAAGGGAGTAAGAGAAAGCTCCGACAGATTTATATCGCTTTGCGGAGATTGGAATTTTCGGTATTTTGACAGCATTTTTGACTTTGACGGCTTTGACAATCTGACGGATAAAATTCCCGTGCCGTCCTGCTGGCAAAATCACGGTTATGATACGCATATGTATACGAACACGCGTTATCCGTTTCCGTACGAACCGCCGTATATACCGAATTTTACGCCGTGCGGCGCATATTCCCGCGAGTTTGACATTAAAAAAGACGGCGACAAATTCTATCTGAATTTTGAAGGCGTTGACAGCTGCTTTTATCTTTGGATAAACGGCGAATTTGTCGGCTACAGTCAGGTTTCGCACTCGACAAGCGAATTTGAC
Organism: uncultured Lachnospiraceae bacterium; assembly: GCA_964496015.1. GTDB lineage: Bacteria > Bacillota > Clostridia > UBA1381 > UBA1381 > JALEPO01. Next base: position 2,849 of record CAZBXN010000042.1, read on the forward strand.
GTGACGGAGCTCCTAAAGGACGGAGCGAATAAAATAGACGTGCTCGTTTTAAAATGGTGCGACGGCAGCTATCTTGAAGACCAGGATAAATTCCGCATGAGCGGGATTTTTCGTGATGTGTATTTATTGAAAAGACCTGAAAATCATGTTCGGGATTTCTTTATAAAAACAGATATTTCGGGAAAGGTAAAAATAGAGCTTGACACCGAAGCGGAATGTACATTGCTTAATCAGAACGGCGAAACGGCGGACAAAAAAACGGGAAAAAGCATAGAGCTTAAAATTGAAAATCCTAAGCTGTGGAATGCCGAAACACCGAATTTGTACACGCTTATAATCGAAAAAAACGGCGAAACAATCGCGCGGAAAATCGGTTTTCGGGAAATAAAAATTGAAAACGGAGTTATATATCTTAACGGCAAAAAAATCCGCTTAAAAGGCGTAAACCGCCATGACAGCGACCCCGTGACGGGCTATACGATAAGCCGCGAACAGGCTGTCGCGGATTTGACGCTCATGAAAGAGCATAATATAAACGCGATACGTACAAGCCATTATCCCGACGCGCCGTGGTTTACGGAGCTTTGCGATGAATACGGTTTTTATGTGATTGACGAGGCGGATTTGGAAATACACGGCACATCCGCAATTTACGGCGGTTCGCAGCAAAAGACTTTTGGGCTGCTGGCGCAGGATAAACGCTTTAACGACGCGGTTTTAGACAGGGTTCAGCGTTGTGTAATCCGCGACAAAAACTGCCCGAGCGTGATTTTCTGGTCGCTCGGAAATGAGAGCGGTTACGGCGAGAGCCTTGAAAACGCAGGACGCTGGGTCAAGTCGTATGACGATACGCGTCTTGTGCATTACGAAGGAAGTATGTGGCAGACAGGGGAACACAAAAACGACACGTCAATGCTTGACGTTATGAGCACAATGTACGCCGATTTTGAATGGATAAACAACTATTTTGGCGGCAAAAAGTGGCAGAGAGCTTCAAACGGCGCGGGAAGCGCATACGGAGGCGCGGGTGACTTTGTTGACGCACCCGCGGGCTATATGCCAAAACCGTATTTGCAGTGCGAATATGTTCACGCCATGGGCAACGGCCCGGGCGGAATTGAGGAATATATAGAGCTTATGGATAAATATGACGGCTTTGCGGGCGGCTTTGTCTGGGAATGGTGCGACCATGCAATTTACATGGGCAAGGAAAACGGCAGGAAGAAGTATTTCTACGGCAGCGATTTTAACGAATACCCCAACGACGGCAATTTCTGCATGGACGGTCTTGTTTATCCCGACAGAACGCCGCATACGGGTTTAAAGGATTACAAAAATGCGATACGTCCCGCAAGGGCGAGCCTCAACGGCGATACCGTGACATTTGAAAATCGCATGGATTTTACGGAATTATCCGATTATATTTATGCGGAGTATGATATTTCAGAGGACGGAGAAATTATAAAATCGGGAGAGATAAAACTTCCGAAAATCGAACCGAGAGAATTTGGGGACACTAAAATTGACACTGATATTGGGGACACTAAAATTCACGAATATTTCCTCAATATACGTTATTACCAAAAGCATGACGACAAGCTCACAAAGTCGGGTATGCTTTTAGGAACAGACCAGCTGAAAATAGGCGGTAAATATTGCCATGACGGCAAAATTCCCGAGGGTGAGTTAAAAACAGAGGAAACGAAAAAAACGATTACGGTTATCGGTGAGAATTTTAAATACACATTTGATAAGCTGACGGGGATTTTTGATAGCATTGTTGTAAATGATACAGAATATCTTGAAAAGCCGATGGAATGGAATATTTTCCGCGCGCCGACCGATAATGACAGAAATGTCGTACATCAGTGGCGTGCGGCAGGCTATGACAGAGCCGTTTACAGAGGTTACGGTGCGGAGGTATCGGCGGCATACCTGACAGACGGAATAAAATCCGATACGGTACGCGAAGCGAAGCCGTACGGAGTTATAATAGAATGTAATGTGTCTGCGGCTGCTTTGCATATTCAGAAAATTCTTGAAATTAAGGCAAAATGGCACATTTACCCGAACGGTAAAATCGCACTTGACGCTGAATTTAAGAAAACCACGGATATGCCGTATCTGCCGAGAATTGGAATTCGCGTATTTGCAAGTCCCGAATTTAATAAATGCGCGTATTACGGCTGCGGTCCGTATGAGAGCTATGCGGATAAAAAAAGCGCGTCGTATATTGCGCGGTTTGAAAAGGATATTCGGGATATGCACGAGGACTATGTAAAACCGCAGGAAAACGGCAGTCACTGCGATTGCCGATACGCCGAGTTTATATCCCGTAACGGCGAAATCCGTGCGGACGGCGATTTCTCGTTTAATTTTTCGGAGTACACGCAGGAGGAATTAGCCGCGAAAAAGCATAATTTTGAGCTTGAAAAATGCGGCTGCTCCGTAATCTGCTTAAATTTTTACGAGAGCGGAATAGGCTCAAACAGCTGCGGGCCCCAGACAAGCGATAAATATAAAATTAACGGGGAAAAATATAACGGAAAAATGACCCTGACGTTTACATGATAAAAACGCGGTCGGCTGATAATAATATACATAGAAGAAAGAGAGGCAATAATAATGGCTAAAGAATTACCAAAGGAATGGGCTGGATTTACAGACGGAAAATGGAGCGGAGAGGTAAACGTCCGCAATTTCATACAGAGAAACTACACGCCGTATGAGGGCGACGAAAGCTTCCTTGAAGAGCCTACGGACGCGACAAAAAAACTGTGGGATATGGTTATGGATTTATCCCAAAAGGAACGCGAGGCGGGCGGAGTGCTCGACATGGATACAAAGGTTGTATCTACTATCACCTCGCACGGCGCGGGTTATCTTGACAAGTCGCTTGAAAAAATTGTAGGTTTTCAGACGGATAAGCCGTTTAAGCGTTCGTTGCAGCCGTTCGGCGGCATAAGAATGGCGCAGAACGCGTGCCGCGAAAACGGCTACGAGGTTGACCCCGAGGTTGTGGAAATATTCACAAAATACAGAAAAACGCATAATCAGGGCGTTTTTGACGTGTATACGCCCGAAATGCGTATGGCGAGAAAGTCGGCGATTATTACGGGACTTCCCGACGCGTACGGACGCGGCAGAATAATCGGCGATTACCGCCGCGTTGCGCTCTACGGAATAGATTTTCTGATTGAGGACAAAAAGCATCAGCTGTCAACCTCGCTTGTCAGAATGACCTCGGAAAATATAAGATTAAGAGAGGAATTGGCAGAGCAAATCCGCGCTTTGGAGGAACTGAAAGAGCTCGGCAATATTTACGGCTTTGATATTTCAAAGCCTGCGGCTAACGCGCAGGAGGCGATACAATGGCTTTATTTCGGCTATCTTGCGGCGGTTAAAGAGCAGAACGGCGCGGCTATGAGCCTTGGCAGAACGTCCACGTTCCTTGACATTTATATTGAGCGCGACCTCAAAAACGGCGTTATAACCGAGCAAGAGGCGCAGGAATATATTGACCACTTTATAATGAAATTAAGACTTGTAAAATTCGCAAGAACACCCGAATATAACGAGCTTTTCTCGGGTGACCCGACATGGGTAACGGAGTCAATCGGCGGTATGGGTATAGACGGCAGACCGCTTGTCACAAAAAATTCGTTCCGCTATCTGCATACGCTCGAAAACCTCGGCACTGCGCCCGAACCGAATATGACGGTTCTCTGGTCAAGAAGGCTTCCGCGCAAGTTCAAGGAATACTGCGCGAAGATGTCGATTAAAACCTCGTCAATCCAGTATGAAAACGACGACATGATGCGCTCGCACAGCGGTGACGATTACGCTATTGCGTGCTGCGTTTCGTCGATGAAGGTCGGCAAGGAAATGCAGTTCTTCGGCGCGAGGGCAAATCTTGCAAAATGTCTGCTTTACGCGATAAACGGTGGCGTTGACGAGAGAATGAAGGTTCAGGTAGGGCCTAAATACCGCAGGGTTGAGGGCGATTATCTCGATTATGACGACGTTATGGAAAAGTACAACGACATGATGGAATGGCTGGCAGGGTTATACGTAAATACGCTTAATGTTATTCACTACATGCACGATAAATATTGCTATGAAAAGCTGCAAATGGCGCTCCATGACCGAGAGGTTAAGCGTTGGTTTGCGACGGGTATTGCGGGACTTTCCGTTGTCGCGGACTCGCTTAGCGCAATAAAATACGCAAAGGTAAAATGTATACGTGACGAGGACGGAATAGTCGTTGATTATGAGGTTGAGGGCGATTTCCCGAAGTACGGCAACAATGACGACCGCGTTGACCTCATAGCGTCTGAAATTGTGCACAGCTTCATGGATAAGATAAGAAAGCATCACACCTACCGCCACAGTATTCCCACAATGTCGATTTTGACGATTACGTCAAATGTCGTTTACGGTAAAAAGACGGGCAATACTCCCGACGGCAGAAAGGCGGGCGTGCCGCTTGCGCC
>CAZBXN010000042.1:7441-10381 GCA_964496015.1 uncultured Lachnospiraceae bacterium
CGCGTTTCGGGCTATGCGGTAAACTTCAACAAGCTTACAAAAGAACAGCAGGACGATGTAATTTCAAGAACTTTCCATGACAAGATATAATGAAAGGGTATATTCATTCAATTGAATCCTTCGGCACGGTGGACGGACCTGGAATACGTTTTGTCGTGTTTTTTCAGGGCTGTCCGATGAGATGCTTTTATTGCCATAATCCCGATACGTGGGCAATGAAGGGCGGTAAGGAAATCAGCGTTGACGAAATTCTCGAAAAGTACGAAAGCGTGAAAGCGTTTTTAAAAAACGGCGGAATAACCGCGACGGGCGGCGAGCCGCTTTTGCAAATGGAATTTCTGACGGAGCTTTTCAAAAAAGCCAAGAATAAGGGAATACACACCTGTCTTGACACGTCGGGAATTACATTCACGCCCGAAAAACGCGCCGAATTTGACAGGCTGATGTCCGTTACGGACTTGATTATGCTTGACATTAAGCATATAGACAATGCCGAGCATGAAAAGCTTACCTCAAAATCCAACAAAAACATTCTGGATTTTGCGCGGTACACCGAGGAAAAGAATATTCCGCTTTGGATAAGACACGTTGTAGTTCCGAATATTACCGACAATGAGGATTATCTTTATAAGCTCGGTGAATTTATAGGAACGCTCAGTAATGTAAAGGCGCTTGACGTTTTGCCGTATCACGATATGGGAAAGGCAAAATATAAGGCGCTCGGAATGAAATATCCGCTTGAAAATACGCCGCCGCTTGATAAGGCGGACGCGGTAAAAGCAAAGGAAATCATTCTTAAAGGAATTGAAAAAAAGAAAAACGCCGAAGGCTGACGCCTTCGGCATTTTTACGGAATGAGTTTTTTGAATGTTTTATTTAACATCTACCGTAATCGCATTGTCAAAATCAAGCTGTACAAAAGCTTCTGATGACAGCGACAAGGTAGTAAATTTCTGCGTGAGGAACGCGGTATTTACTTCTTTTGATGCGGGAACCATGCGGTCGTTTTCGTCATAGTAGTAATACTGATATTTTGCGGTATATGAATTGTTTTTGTGGTCAACGTCAATGTCATACAGACAACGTATATCGTTATTTTCGGGATATACGTTATTTCCGCTGTCGTCAAGAATACCGAATTCTGCGTCGGCGATAACATAGCCGTCATAGTAATAGTCTATTTCAATTAAACCGTCGCTTATGCGGACGTCTGTCACAACAACCTTTCCGACGTCGCTTACCTCAAACACGAGGGGATAGCTGCCGATTTTTTTCTTTATAAGCGTATCGGCTGTATCTTGCTTATATGACGCGGCGTCTGTATTGAAGTTTACAGGAACGAACGACAGCTTTTTCGTGTTAATGCCTGCTTTTAAAAATTCAAATGAATTGCGCGACACTCCGTTTATAGTCCCGACTGTGTCGGTATTAAGAATGTCGAGCGACGTGCCGTTTTCGTCAAACAGTGCAAATCCGCCGATACCTATACTTGTTTCCTGTTCGTCGCTGTCCTGATTGTCGGGCATATCCGATTTAATTATGAACTGATTTCCGAACGGTGAGAAAATAATCTTTTCGATTACGTCACTGCCGTTCCATAGCGTCTGATTTACGTCCTTTGTAACCGTGGCAACCTTGATTTTTGATTTATCAATATTTGAGGAAACCGTTATTTTATTTGACAGGTCGCTTGTATCGCCCGACGATTTTACGTCAAGAATAACCGAAAAATCAAGCTTGAAATTGTCGGGGATATTTATTGAGGAAACGTTATATTTGCTCACGCCCTTGTATGTTTTGTTATCGGCGAAATATCCGTCGTATTCGTTATGGTTATAGGTATCGGCATCCTGACCGTCTATTTTGCACGTATCCCAAAAATAATTGTTGAGGTTCATTTCATGGGACATATCGCCGTCCTCATAAAACGGCTTTTCATCAGATGTTACGGTATAGAACACATGTAGGTAGTTATCGTCAGCCGCGACGTTGTCGAGCGTCAGCGTATAGCCGAAGTTTGAGGCGGAAATACCGATTTCATCATTGTATTTGGAAAGCTCCTCATAGCTTGTGATTTCAACGGCGCGGTCATTGCCGAAGTATGATATAATATTGCCTATCGCCGCCTGACCCGCAGGCGTAATCGCAAACGCCGACGCAGCGGATACTGCGACAAGTGACGCGGCGATTGCCGCCATTTTTTGTATTTTGTGTTTCATATAAATTCTCCTTTCGGGGAGGCAGTCCGCAAGTGATTGCTGCACCCTGCTTTTAATGTCTGACGGGTCTATTTTTAAATTCTTTAAATCTCTGCTCATTGCAGTGCCTCCTTTGATAAAATTTCCCTTAATTTTTTTCGCCCTCTGTGGAGCTTTGTTGTGATTGTGGATTTGCAGATACCTGTGGTGGCGGATATTTTTGATATTTTTTCGCCGTACCAGTAATGGCGTAAAAATATCTCCGCGTCAGGCTCGCCCAAATCCGATATAAGGCTCAGAAGCTTTGAAATATCTTCTTTTTCTTCAGCTCTTTTGTCAGGCGTGTCAGACGAGATGACGTCTTGGTCAAGCCCGCTGTGCGCTGACGCCTCTCTGAGCTTTTTCTTAGCGCAGTTTCGCGCTACGGCGCTAAGATATGTACGAATACAACCCTTTTCTGTATCGAGAGAATGAGCGCTTTTCCAGAGGGAAATAAATACGTCCGAAACAGCTTCTTCAACATCTTCCTTCGTCATAACCGCGCCTATAATATTGTATATTATAACGCTGACATAAGGCGTGTAGATGTCAATCGCTTTTTCAAGGCTGCCGTATTTTCTGCTTTTCAGACTAAGCAATAGCTTTTCTTCGTCCGTCAAAGGTTACTCCCTCCTTAAAACAATATTGTTTTTAAGCTGTACACTTATATATATCCCAAAAATATTAAAAAGGTCTCAAAAAA